>CAZCPW010000100.1:2085-5377 GCA_964499925.1 uncultured Lachnospiraceae bacterium | reverse complement strand
TTTGCGTCGCATTATTACTCTTACGGGAGTTAGCAATAGCAAACTATATGAGGTGAAGGAATGGATTTTGAAAATTACGAAAAGTGGGAAGCCAACCACAAACACGACAACCCCGCCAGGGAGAAAATCGTCAAGCTCGGACGCAAGATAACGGACGTTGCGGGACATATTTTCGGCGGAGTCAAGGTTGAGGATCCGGAGTATTGGGGACTTGCCGAGATCATTACCGATGAAATGGCAGATGTAGCGCTTAAAATGGACAAGAGAAAGCCTTACACCTTCAGTGAACTCTGTCAGTTAAACAATATTACTTCAGACGGGGAGGAGAAGTTCCAGAAGCTCCTCGATGAAATGAGCTATATCGGACTTTTGGAGTACGATTACGGTTATCATTACGATCATAACGGACGTACCGCTCCGCAGTCTGAGAGACGTTATATACTTCCCATGTTTGTACCGGGCTCTGCAGAGCTTTTCAACATGGAAGAGATGAAGGATGTGAAGGACCCTACCAACAAGAGATTACAGGATCATCCCGATATTGCAGCCTTCTTTGAAAGAATGACATATATCCCTCTTAAGGGAATTACCCAGATGGTTCCTCCCGGAGGTGCCGGTGTCGGAATGCACGTTATTCCGGTTGAAAAGGCTATCTCCATGGAGAATGAGGCCATTGATATCGAAAAGCTTTCCTACTGGCTTTCAAAGTACGAAGGAAAGATCGGTGTCGGCAGATGTTCATGCCGTGCATCCAGAAAGGCAATCGACGACGGCTGTGCGGATGACGATTACGGCTGGTGCATCGGCGTAGGCGATTTCGCAGATTACTGTCGTGAAACCGGTAAGGGCCACGACATCACAAAGGAAGAGGCTCTCGACATCTTAAAGCGTGCCGAGGATAACGGCTTCGTACACCAGATTACCAACATCGACGGTGAAAATAAGATCTTCGGTATCTGCAACTGCAACGTTGAAATCTGTAATGCTTTGCGTACTTCACAGCTTTTCAATACACCCAACATGTCACGTTCCGCTTATGTGGCTCACGTTGACAAGGATAAGTGCGTTGCATGCGGAAGATGCGTTGAGTATTGTCCCGCAGGTGCACTTAAGCTCGGACAGAAGCTTTGCAAGGCAGACGGAACGGAAGTTAAGTATCCCAAACACGAACTTCCCGATGCTGTGAAGTGGGGCGAGGATAAGTACGACTACAACTATCGTGACAACAACCGTATCAACTGTCACGAAACCGGTACTTCACCCTGTAAGACGGCCTGCCCCGCACATATTGCGGTTCAGGGTTATTTAAAGAAAGCCGCACAGGGCAAGTACAAAGAAGCTCTTGCTCTTATCAAGAAGCAGAATCCTTTCCCGGCAGTATGCGGTGCCATTTGTAACCGTCGCTGTGAGGATGCCTGCACGAGAGGTAAGATTGACGAATGTATTTCAATCGATGCGGTAAAGAGATTTATTGCTGAGCAGGATTTGAAGGCAGAGACCAGATACATCCCCGAAAAGGTCGTTCCCGCCAGCACGCAGTCCATCTACAAGGACGGCTTTGATACGAAGCTTGCTATTATCGGCGGCGGTCCCGCAGGCTTAACGGCGGCTTTCTATCTTGCAGAGAGAGGCTACAAGCCTACCGTATTTGAAAAATATGAGGAGCCCGGCGGAATGCTTCGCTACGGTATCCCTTCCTATAAGCTTGAAAAGAACGTCATCGCAGCCGAAATCGATGTAATGCGTGAGATGGGCGTTGAGATTAAGACAGGCGTTGAGGTCGGCAAGGATATTTCTTTATCCGAGTTAAGAGCGCAGGGTTACAAGGCTTTCTATATTGCAATCGGATGTTCAGCCGGCAAACGTCCCGGAGTACCCGGTGATGATGCAGAAGGCACCATGACGGCTATCGAATATCTGCACGATGCAAACTGCGGCGGCAAGGAATACACGGGCCGCGTAGTCGTAGTCGGCGGCGGAAACGTAGCAATCGATGCCGCGAGAGTTTCGGCAAGAAACGGAGCAAGCGAGGTTCATGAGCTTTGCCTTGAGTCCCCTGAAGAGATGCCCGCATCACCCGAAGAGGTTAGGGAAGCGAAGGAAGACGGTATCAAGCTTCAGTGCGGATACGGACCCAAGGAAATTCTTACAGAGAACGGCAAGGTCGTAGGCATTATCTTCAAAAAATGTCTCTCCGTTAAGAATGCGGAAGGCAGATTCGCTCCTACCTACGATGAAAATGACACGATTAAGATTGACTGCGACAGAGTAATCTTCGCCGTAGGACAGGCTTCCGTATGGGGAGACCTTGTAAAAGACGAAAAAGTTGAGTTTAAGGGACCCGCAATCGTTGCGGACAAGTTTACCTTCCAGACCGGCCAGCCCGATATCTTCGTAGGCGGCGATGTTTACACCGGACCCAAGTTTGCAATCGATGCAATTGCACAGGGCAAGATTGCGGCAGAGTCCATGCACAGATACGTACGCGGCGGACATATGGTTACAGGTCGTAACCGTTGGGAGTTCAAGGCACTTGATACGGACGATATCCTTGTTGAGAGCTATGACAGAGCACCCAAGCAGTATGAAGGTCACAACGATTCTCTTCCCAAGAATACCTTCTCAAATTACAAGGTAACTCTTACAGAGGAGCAGGTTAAGAAGGAAACCGCAAGATGCCTAAGCTGCGGTATGACGGTTGTTGACACGAATAAGTGTATCGGCTGCGGTATCTGCACCACAAAGTGCGGCTTTGATGCCATCAGCCTGCACAGAGATCATCCGGAATGCTCGACGATGGTGGTTGCCGAAGACAAGTTCAAGGCTATTCTTCCTTATCAGATGAAGCGTATCGGCAACATGATCACTCACAAGAAGATAGAGCACTAAGAGGTTAAAGATGCACGAACTGGGAGTTACGTTTTACGTCTTAAAGGATGTAAAGAAAGTGGCCCTGGAAAATGCGGTTGATAAGATTGATTTTGTTACGCTTGAGATCGGTGAGGTCTCAGGCGTAATTCATGAACAGCTTATTGATTGCTGGAACTGGGCGCGTAAAAAAGAAGAGGTCACGAAGGACGCAAGCCTCAACATAGAGACTCTTCCCGCAGTGACATTTTGCGAAGACTGCAAGCAGGAATATCCCACCGTTGAGTACGGGAAGATCTGCCCCTATTGCAAGAGCGAGAACACTTACCTGCTTCGCGGCAACGAATTTACCATAAAAGAGATAGGCGTATATGACAATCCTTGAATTGAAACAGGGCATATTTAAAGACAATGAGGTGACCGC
>CAZCPW010000100.1:0-1985 GCA_964499925.1 uncultured Lachnospiraceae bacterium | reverse complement strand
AAGATGACAAAGCAGGGACTTGATGCAATCGGTACGGATGATGTCGACCTTCTTTTTATCGAGAATGTGGGAAACCTTGTCTGTCCCGCAGAGTACGATACCGGAGCACATTTTTCAATCACGATTCTTTCCGTACCGGAGGGAGATGACAAGCCTGCAAAGTATCCGCTTGTTTATACCGTTTCGGACGCAGTGCTTATCAATAAAATCGATGCCCTTTCCGTATTTGACTTTGACGTCGACCTTTGCAGGGAACGTATTCACAAGTTAAATCCCAAGGCTGAAATCTTTATGATTTCCTCAAAGAATGACGAGGGCTTTGAAGCCTGGACGGATTATTTAAAGTGTCGCCTTAAAGAACAGGGGGTGCTTTAAATGGCTGTCAGGGTTATTGAAATTCACGAAAATGTCTATGCGGACAATAATAAAGAGGCTGCGGCTTTAAGAGAAAGACTTAAATGTTCCGGGACCTTTATGCTGAATATCATGTCGGCTCCGGGGTCAGGTAAGACTACCTTACTTACAAGCCTTGTAAACCTTCTTAAGGATGAGTTTAAAATAGGCATAATGGACGTTGATATTGAGACAAGTCTCGATGCCGCAAAGGTTGCGGATGCAACAGGCGTTAAGGCCTTACAGATACACAACGGCGGTCTTTGTCATATCGATGCCGAGATGACAAGGCGAGCAATAGATGAGTTTGATGCCGAGGGCCTTGATATTATCTTCCTTGAAAATATCGGAAATCTTGTCTGCCCTGCCGAGTTTGATACGGGAGCACACAAGAACATGATGCTCTTTTCGCTTCCCGAGGGAGACGATAAACCCTTGAAATATCCTTTGATGTTCAGTATTTCGGACCTTACGGTTATTTCAAAGATTGATACGAAGGATTTCTTTGATTTTGACTTTGATAAGGCTGCGGAGCGCATTCGTAAGCTTAACCCGAAGGGCGAGATTATAAGCTTAAGCGCCAAGACGGGTGAAGGCATGGAAGAGCTTGCGGATTGGGTAAGAAGAGAGGTAAAGAGATTAAAGACCGAGCAGTAAAGCAGGATGATTGCTGCATGTAAAAGGGAGCAGTACAGTAGTGTCATCGGTAAATACCGCGTGAGACTGCACCGAGTTATTTTTCATAGTTGTACAAAAAAGAGGTTTTGCACAAAATTTGTGCAAAACCCTTTTTTTGTATCTTACCTCTTTAAAAACAAAAAAATAGAATACGGATTGAAAGATTGCACAGAGATTTTTAAACAATTAAATCAACCGGGGCCAAGCCCCAACGGAGGAAAAATGATAAAGATAATTGTTGATTCCTGTTCGGACTTAACAGGAGATTTACTTGACGAATACGATATTGACTACGCCCGCATGAACACCGTTCGTGACGGAGTACAGACCCAGGCTTCTTTAAGATGGGAATATTACTCACCCAAGGAGCTCTACGGGGCTTTAAGAAACGGCGAGAGAATTACCACGACCCAGGTTCCCGTTGAAGAGTTTAAGAGAATTTTTACTTTATACCTTGATCAGGGCATGGACATCATTTACATCGGCTGCGCTCTTAAGCAGTCGGGTTCCGTAAACACCGGTTTTGTAACCGCACGTGAGATTTTGAAGGATTATCCAGGCAGACGAATCGAGTGTATCGATGCGCTTAACGCCTGCATCGGCGAGGGAATGCTCGGCATCCTTGCTTCAAAGCTCAATAAAGAGGGCAAGTCCTTCGATGAGATCGTTGATACCGTCAAGTCAAAAAGAAACAATGTAAACGAGTTCTGCGCAGTTCACACGCTTGACTTCTTAAAGAGAGCAGGCCGTGTAACCGCATCAAAGGCTTTCTTCGGAAACCTTATGGGTGTTAAGCCCATTCTTACCGCAGATGCTGAGGGTGCTCAGACCCCTATCAAGAAGGCAAAGGGCAGAATGGGATCCTTCACCGAGATGGTTAACCTCATGGCAGATGCAATTGAAAATCCCGAAGA
>CAZCPW010000099.1:3679-5394 GCA_964499925.1 uncultured Lachnospiraceae bacterium | reverse complement strand
AGATAAAAGTCCGCTCCGTCCTCGCCGCCGGCATCAGCTACCTTCTTTTCAAGTGATGCCACTTTGCTGCGTGCATGGGACAGTTTCTTTTCGTACTTCTTGTAATTTACGATGGTATCCTTCACATAGGAGGGAGTTAATTCGCTTAAGGTCGTTCCGTAGTAAAGAGTGCAGCCTGCCGTCTGAGGGTAAAGCTGCAAAAGAACACGACCGAGCGTGGACTTACCGCATCCTGACTCTCCTACGACACCTAAGGTTTCACCTTCGTAAATATCTATCGTAATGTCTTCATTTGCCCTGACATAAAGCTGCTGCTTCTGAAAGATGGAGGACTTTGCAACAGGGAAGTACTTTTTTAAATTAGTGATTGACAGTAATTTTTTTGTGTTCTGCACTGTTTCTTTCCTCCTTTACAGGGTAGAAGCACCTGATCTTCTGATTGTCGCTTACGGAAATAAGCTCAGGCTCTTCATTTATGCACTTCTCGGTACAATATTTGCATCTGGGTGCGAATTTGCAGCCCTTGGGAAGTGCAAGCGGGTGAGGTACGACACCGGGGATAGGCTCAAGCCTTTCGGCATCGGTATCAAGCCTCGGAATTGAATTCATAAGGCCTTCCGTGTAAGGATGGCTCATGGTCTGCTTGTGGAAGATGATGTCCGAAGGCGCATGCTCCACAACCTGTCCGCAATACATAACGGCTACGTCATCTGCCATTTCATTGATAACGCCGAGGTCATGGGTGATGAAAATAATCGAGGCATTTGTGGATGCCTTCAGATTGTTCATAAGCTTAAGGATCTGCGCCTGAATGGTAACATCAAGGGCCGTCGTGGGCTCGTCGGCAATTAAGATCTTCGGCTTGCATGCAAGTGCCATGGCAATCATGACTCTCTGACGCATACCTCCCGACAACTGGTGGGGATACTGCTTGACCACAACCTCGGGATTGGGAATCTGTACGTCCTTAAGCATCTTGACTGCTTCAAGGCGTGCCTGCTTCTTACTCATTCCCTGATGTATGATGAAAGGCTCGGATAACTGCCTCTCTATAGAAAAAACTGGATTCAAGCTCGTCATGGGTTCCTGGAATATAACGGAAATCTCGTTTCCTCGAATCTTACACATTTCGCTTTGTGAAAGCTTTGTAAGGTCACGGCCTTCAAGTAAGATTTCGCCGCTCTCTATATAACCGTTTCCGTCAAGCAGCTGCAAAATGCTCATCGCACTGACTGATTTTCCGGAACCTGACTCTCCTACGATACCGATTGTTTTTCCCGCTTCAAGGGAATATGAAACACCGTTAACTGCCTTGACGATACCCTTTTTCGTGGTAAAGAAGGTATGTAAATCTTTAACTTCCAATAATGCCATTTTACGTATCCCCCTTACTTTTCATTCGTGGACTTAGGGTCCATGACGTCACGAAGCGTATCGCCGATTGTATTGATACATACGGCCGTGAAGCACAAGATTACGGAAGTAAATACCCACTGCCACCAGAAGTTGATGGCTGCGGTCGCATTGCTGGCTCTTGTCAGCATGTTGCCCCATGAAGGCTGAGGATACATAACACCGAAGCCAAGGAATGAAAGTGAAGTCTCCGTCTGCATGGAAGCCGCAAAGCTTAAGGTAATATTTACAAGGATTACCGAGAATACATTCGGAAGTATATGTTTAAATGCAATTCTTGAGCTCTTAACGCCCATTGCCTG
>CAZCPW010000099.1:2246-3579 GCA_964499925.1 uncultured Lachnospiraceae bacterium | reverse complement strand
AGGGTAAAGTCAATATCTTCGATATTGTCCTTGCCTATGAAGCTGTCCATATTGGGATAGGTCTGCTTGTTGCCCCATACGTAAACAGTGCCGTCATCCATCAGTAAAGCCGTAGCCTGATAACCGCAGGTAAGCTTTTTAATGTGCTCGACTTCAATTTCACCGTTTAATACAACGTCGGGTACACAGGCAATATTGGGATTTTCCAAAAGAGCATCCGTAACGGCATACTGTCCGAAACGGTTTGAACCCCATCCGTAGAAGTTTCCGTCATAGTCGAAGGCAACCACATGGTCAACACCGGCTGCGACAATGGCGATGTTTGCATTCTGAACCTCTTCGGGAATATCCTTTACGTTTAAGCCGGTAGCTCCGATTTTCGAAGCTCCCCATACATAAACGTCGCCGGAATTTGAAAGTCCTACGGAAAAAGAACCGTAGCTGTCGATTTCCTTGATATCGTTCTTAAGTTCATCGGGAACCGACATCATCGTGCGGTTCGGAGGGATGTTCTTTAAGGTAGTCTCCGTATAGGAATCCGAATACTTTTCCATAAAGTTCGGAACGATGAAGACGATAAGGAACATAACGATTACAACAATAACCGAAACAACGGCGAATTTACGCTTGATGAAGGTATTGAACATCTGTCTTCCGGGACTGATAATAAGGTCCGAATCGTCCGGAACGTTTTCTTTGGCTTCTGTCTCTTCTTTTTCTTTATCCTTGTTTAAAAACCACTTTTCCTCGTACTTTTGTCCCATGAACCAGCGCACGAACCAGCGTGCAAGGACTCTGAACGGATTTTCTTTTTTATTTTTAACTTTGCTCATTTCCGCCCTCCTTACTTACTGATACGTACTCTCGGGTCAACAAGCCCGTAGCACAGGTCAATTACGATATTTGCGAAAAGTCCTATGAATGTATAAAGAACCTGCAAGAACATTATCAGGTCATAGTCGGCATTGAGTGTTGCGGAAAGAAGCATCTGTCCCATTCCTTTAAAGCCGAACATCGACTCCATGATCATGGCGCCGGATATGATTCCGAAGAAGCCTCCTACGATGATGGAAACAAGCGGAACAAGGGCATTTCTCCATGCATGTGAATAAATAACCGCTTTCTCCCTAAGTCCCTTGGCACGCGCCGTACGGATACAGTCAAGGCTAAGCGCATCTATCATTGAAGCACGGGTGATACGCGTAATACTTGCCAGGGATGAAAATACAAGGCAGATGGTAGGAAGGGTAATGTGCCAAAGCACGTCCTTCGCATTTGCCCACCCGGTAAGCGTTGATCCGGGCGTCTTCATGCCGGATACCGGGAACCACCC
>CAZCPW010000099.1:0-2146 GCA_964499925.1 uncultured Lachnospiraceae bacterium | reverse complement strand
AAAAACTATTTACTTGTTAAGCCAGTAAACATCAGCATAGTCCTTGATGTAGTAGTTCGAATAATCGGAATACATTGAAGGATCAATTGTGTTGTAGTAAGCATAATCGTAAACTGCTGAGTTAAATCCTGTTGCAAAGTTGAATGCACAGTACATAGGTGAACCTGAATAGTAACCGTAAACAGCTGCCTGATAAAGCTCGTCAAGCATGGGTGCGAAATCACCTGAGGTGTTGTAAACAACCATACCTGCTGCGGTTACGTTTTCATTTTCCTTTAAACCGGTCTGAAGCAAATCGGTAAACTCGTTGTTGGTAGTGCCATACCAGTTGATTACAAGAGGCATGTAGCAGTAGTCGCCGATTTCAACGGTCTTGTAAGTACCGTCAACTGACTGATAGTTCTTGTCGTTCTCTGAGATGATAGAGGTAGGAATTCTCTTATAACGTACGCCTTCAGTATACTCAGATCCGTCTGCTGCATAGGTCCAGCCGTTCTCTTCAAGAACTGCGATAGCTGTGTCAACTGAGGTTGCATATGCGTTAAGGGTCATACCCTGTTCAACAGCCTTCTCGTACATCCATGAACCTGTGTAGTAAGGTCCGTCAACAACACCGCCGTAACCGCCTGTGAAGTCCTTTGCGAACTGTCCGCGGTTCATGCAGTATGCAATTGCCTGACGTACTTCGGTAAACTGAACCGGGCCGTAGTCTGCACGGAACTGAAGCTTACCATAGCCTGCACGGCTGTAGTGAATGTAAGCTGCCTTGCCGTCTGAAGAATCTGCATAAGCCAAAGCTTCATCGGTAGCTGCGCCGCCTGTGATTGCTGCAAGAACATCGATACCGCCTGCCTTGAAGTCTTCAAGCTGGGTATCCGAAACGATCTTCTTGTAGGTGATCTTTTCGATTGAAGGAACTGTTCCTTCATAGTTTCCTGCAAAGTACTCGTTCTTTGTAAGAACAGCGCTTGAATCTGCCTCGTCAAATGATACTACACAGTAAGGGCCTGAATAAGGATACTTTGCATAAACATCTGCGCTTGTTGAGGTGCAAGCCTCTTCAATCTGGTCTGCTACAACGTAGCTTCCGTCATCGTTCTTTGCATAGAAAGAATCTGAAAGGTAACATCCGTCACCGTCATCAAGAATCTCTGCATCGCCTAAGAACATAGGTGCATAGTATGCTGAGAATGCAGCATAGGTAATGTCATAGAAGTAAGGAATGTGGTCTGCTCCGATTGTTACAGAGAAGGTGTAATCATCAATCTTGTGAAGACCTGCAAATACCTTGGTGCCTTCTGTTGAATCGGGACCTGTGTATGCAAGGTAATCAGCCTGTCCTAATACAGAAAGGGACTGAACCTGATATCCTGATGCTTCGGTTGCAACTACGGTATTGAATGCCATAGGGAATGCAAGATAGTCATCAGCAGTTACTTCGCTGCCATCGGAGAACTTAAGTCCTTCCTTGAGGGTAATTGTGAAGGTCTTGGAACCGTCATCGTTAACAACCTCTTCGTGAGAAGCTACAACGGTATCGTTCCAGGTATATCCGCCTTCTTTTGTCTTTGCAACGGTGTCAAGTCCGGTTGTAAGATTCTGAACATCAAGATCAGATGCGCCGGGGTTGGATGAACCAAAGCTTGAATAACGGAACTTACCGCTAAGCTCTGTTACGGAACCGATGATGATGTCGTTGTCTGCCTTAGCAGAAGTCCAATCGATTAAAGCATCTGCGGGACCCCAGTAAGGGTTGGTGGGATGATCTTCAACTCCGCCGATTTCAGTGTTGTAAACATCGTAGTACTCATTTGAGTAAAGCGGAATTTCGGGCATTAAGTAGTTCCAACGGGTGATGTAAAGTCTCCACCATGCTGCATAAACATCATCGGTGGTCTCATACTCGCCTGCGGGCTCATCATTGTAAACCATTGCCATTGAAAGGAAGTCAAGACCTAAAAGATGCTGCTCCCCATCAACTGTGATGTAAGCAAAGCCTGTATCGGGATCCTCTGTTACATCAGCGATTGTAATATCCTTGCCAACTGCTTCATAAAGAGAAGTATAGTCAGTTCCATACTCCTTGCTTGAAAGGGACATTACGTCAAACTCGTCGCACCAATATTCATCAGCGGGATCGGTAACA
>CAZCPW010000098.1:0-5414 GCA_964499925.1 uncultured Lachnospiraceae bacterium | reverse complement strand
ATAGTTCCATGAATACCAAATGTCCAAAGAATGTTTGCAACAAGTACAACGATAATGATACCGGGTACGCTGGTTAATGCCCCAAGCGGTGCTGACAAGAGGTAAGCAATTGCATAAGGTAAAGAAATCGTCATTAAACTGAGACAAATGCTTCCGACTGTATGCCAAATTGCAATGTTAATGATAAGTGGAATCAATGAAGAAAAAGTATCCTGTAAGAACTTCGGTACCGCATCGGGCATTTTGATAATTATGTGATGCTTTTCACAGAAGTTTGCCATTTTCACCGTACAAAGTGAAATAATTATTGCCGTAAACATACCAACAGCTCCAAGACATGAATTATCAATGCCTGTAAAACTGCTGCCGTCTGCAAGTTCCACCGTCTTTATCGGAGCCGCAACGATTAAGAAAATAAGCATTGAATTCAATGCATTTGTCACCGCCTGCATTTTCAATGACTTTGCATAAGAATATGCAATCGTAAATGCCATATAAACGGATATCAACCCCATAGAGAGATTATAGGGAACCATCAGAATATCATAAATTGCATCGTCGGTCGTCCATGCTCCGAAAAATGTCGGAATAATCGCAATAAGCTGGAAAACCGCTCCGATCAAGATAATTCCCATTGCCATCATCATTCCGGCGGATACTGCCGCAATAGCCTTGTTCCCGGCAAATTTTTCCCCTAATGACTTTACTTTTTTCATAAATTTACTGTCATATAAATTACTCATAACCTTCTCCTTTTGAACTCTCCCAATTTTACTGCGGATAAATTTCATCCACCTGCTTCATGATATTTTCCACATTTCCAATTGCATAATCGTATGTCGCAATAACCGCAATCGGCATCTGTGTAACCGTAGCAATTTCTTCCTTTTTGTATGCAACTTGAGGTCCCAAAAGAATCACCTCGTAATTCTTGTACGATTCTTCATAGGCTGTCATACTCACGGCATCAACTTTAAGGTCAATTCCCTTCTCTACAGCATATTTCTGCATCTTTTTCATCAGAATACCTGTTGACATACCCCCTGCGCATACCAATAAAATCTTTCTTTCCATTTTCTGCTCCTATCTTTCTTTGTATAAAAGAATCATTTCTTTAATGAGATCAATTGCAAGAGTACTTCCCATCAAATGATCCTGTGCGTGGCAAAGCAGAATACTGACCCTTTCGACTTCACCTTTCGCATCCATTTGCAAGAGCTTTCTATGAGCCTCATGCGCATCCTGTAAACTTTTTTCCGCTTCTTCCATACGCTTGTCTGCCTCTTCGAAATCATGCATCCTTGCTGCTCGAATGGCCTCAAGTGCTCCGGATTTGGCATTCCCGGAATTTGCAATAATGGTCATCGAAATCTCTTCCAACTCTTCCTGTAATTCTTCCGCCATAACTCCCTCCTTTCTCTTATATTTGAAATATAATTGTCAAAATATTGGCTACCTCATCGTCGTTAAAAATTATATGAAAGGCCTTCTCAATAGGCTTCAAAAGATGCAGAACCGTTTTAAACTCTTCCGGATATTGTTCCATGATTGCTTTCTTCTTAGGGTTCTTAGGTGACTGTTCTCCTGCCAGCAAACGTTCAACGCAACAGGATGTATGAATCAGCAAGCCTGTATATGTATCCTGTGTCAGATGCTTTAATTTCAAATCCGTTTGTTTCAAAAATTCTTCAACCAAAGGTCTGAGTTTATCAACCTCAGCATGTGTAAACTGATTTGAAAGATATGAAAAAATTTCTTTGAAATCTATCTCACAGTCTTTGGACTGTGCTTTCTTTAAAAGCTCGCCCAGTCGTTCTTTAGGTGTCGAAAAGATCTCCGCAACCGAGCAAAACGGAATGGAATACAACCCCGGATTAAAAGTTCCGACAACACAGAGTATCGTTCCGTGTTTCATTAAATCATGAAACTTCTCTTTCAACACTCTAATGTCACTCATTGCCAAAGGAATTACCTTTGCATCACCAATTCGTCCGTATTTTTCAATATAGTTTTTTAACTCCTCCGCACCGCCTTTTCCCGTCGTACAAATGGTTACAATGTATTCCTGTTGTCCCTTTGCAAAGTTTCCGATCTTACACAATGCATCCCGATACACCGCATCCAAATTTGATGTAGCTGTAGCTTTCCTGGCAAGTTCCACTCCCATGGTCGTAATGGGTGCCGGCAATAATCTGACCATAACCCCGGTTTCACATGCTATTTCCTCCGCTATTTCCGAAATCACATCACTATCATATACAATAAAAACTCCTTTTCCCCGTTCGATCTCCAGAATGCAGCTTTTTAATGAATCATAAACTTGCTCTCGCTTCTGCTGATGTGACACCTCTAAAGAAAAAACATTTTCATTCCCCGTAATTTCTATAATCGTCTGTACAATGGAAAATGCTACATTCTTTCCGTAAAGTGCGTACAGGATAACCGGCTGCAAACCATCCGACTTCTCCTGAGGCTCATAACATAAAAACATTGTTATTAAAATCACTTCATCCACAGAAAGTTGCTTATGATACTCCTCCTGGATTTTTTCCGCAAAGTTAAGGCTTAACAAATACTCCTGCTTATATTTGGTAACGACCTTTGAAATGTCCTCCCTATTTGAAGCTTCAGTCGCCGTAGTGCCGTTTATAACGTTTTTCATATGCAGGCAAAGTCCGAAAAAAACAGAATCACTAAGCTTTCTGTTGGTTTCGTCTTCAACTTTCGTAAGAAAATTTTCCACCATATCGATGAGTTTTTCATCTACAACCAAGCCAAGCTCTTTACGATCGCGTATTTCATGTTTTAAATCTGTCTTGTATTTTCCAAAAGCACGTTCAACCTCGGTGCAGAGAAGAAGTTGTATATCGTCTGTCTTTAATCCCTCCGCTTCAAATTTCTGCGCCTTGTCGTAAAGTTCTTTATAAAAGTTACCGTTTTTTTCTCCGCTTATCCTGATATTTCGTCCGTCAAAAGAAAAAACACTGTTTTCGGGTACAAGTTTCCAAACTTTTTCCCTGGCTCCGTCAAAATGCGGTATTCCATGACGTATTGATGGTTCAAAATCATTTACATAAAGGGTTATTTCACCTTTGTTTGAAAATTCTCGAACATAGGCGTTTGCACATCCGATTTTAATATCTCTTTTTAATTGCCTAAGATTTTCAGGACATTCGTATAACAGAAGCCGTCGCATTAATTCAGACTTAACAAGAAGTTCTCTGCCCACGCGGGAAGCTTCTTTGGAAAATATCTTCTGAATCATTTCCATGCGTTCTTCTATCGGTCTATCCGAAAGTCCGGGAAGACGAATCACCATCGGAAATTCATTTTGAAATTCTTCCTGAGCCGGCTGTGTATCCGGTGTACAGCTCGCAATCAAAAATCCACGTCTTCCGTTCTCGGCCACGGATAAGGAAATTTCTCTCAGCAAACCGCCATCCAAATATTGGACATTGTCCATGTACAGAACACCTTTTTCGGCTTCATTCAACAATCCGTCCGAACGATTGCCCATTAACATGTCCCTTGCACTCTCAGCATTTCCCTGATAATCACGGCAATTTATCTGTAAGAAACAACCGGCATCCGAAAAGATTTTTCGTTCCGAACAGTATTCATAAATAATTTTTGCAAATTCCTTTTTCCCTGTCCCCTTTTCACCTACAATTAGGATATTTAGGCTTCCGCCGGGATACAGAACTGCGGCTTTGGCAAGTTGAATTGCATGTTGTAAACTGCCGTTCCACCCTATCAAATATTTAAATGTTTCTTCGGCTTCTTCATCATTTACAGAATATGAAGAATACAATACCGGGCGTCCGTTTGATTTGTGTATTCGCCCCTCTTCAACCAAGGAATTCAGCAAACTGCTTACATTCGTGCGTTGTAACGATAATGCTTCCGCTATGTATGTCGTGGTAACTCCGTGATTGTCGTTTCCACTGCAATGTACGGAAATAAAGTCATATATTTTCTCTTTGTTTGATTTCATAAAGGTTTCCCCTCTCAGCGATACTGTATATACAAGAGAAACTATACACTTTATACAATTAGAAGTCTATCATCAGCTTTACATCTCGTCAAAACGATTAGTGTATGTTATTGTGTGCCTTTAATTCATACATAAAAGCGCTCGAAAGTAGGCGGTTATGTACTTTTCTTTTATGTAATTTCACAACATGTAGTTTAGTGTATAAAGAAAGAAAAAGTTTCGGTTTTAGTGTATAAATTCATCCTAGTTTTATGAAATTCGAGTTATTTAATGATTCACAATATAAAAGGAACCTGAATCCTTCGAAAGGTTCAGGTTCCGCTTGTACTATTTTATTCTTTAATTTATCTTTACCCCTTCAGTCCCGTCGAGGCAACGCCCTCTACGAAGTACTTTTGAAGTATTAAAAATACCGCGAGCACAGGTATCAGGGAAAGGACCGAGCCTGCCATTATGAGGCCGTAGTCGGAGGAGTATTGGCTGATGAACATCTTTAAACCCAGCTGGATTGTTTTTTTCTCCTGGCTGGTTAAGTAAATCAAAGGTCCCAAATAGTCGTTCCAAGTTGCCACGAAGGTGAAAATCGTGAGCGTCGAAAGTGCGGGCTTTGAAAGCGGAAGCATAATGCTTGAATAAATCCTGTATTCGCTCATTCCGTCGATTCTTGCCGCCTCGCAAAGATCGTCCGGGATGCCCTCGTAAAACTGCTTCATCATAAACACACCGAAAGCCGAGAAAGCCTGCAGGCAGATGATTGCAAGGAGCTTGTCATTTAAGCCCATCTTTCTCATCATGATGAACTGCGGAACCATGTATACCTGCCAGGGCATCGCGATTGTTGCGATGTAAGCAAGGAAGAGGCCTCTCTTGTGCCTGAAATTAAGCTTTGCAAAGGAGTATGCCGCAAAGCTGCTGGTAAGAAGCTGTAAGCAGGTAACAATGATTGTCAGATAAACCGTGTTGCCCACAAACCTCGCGAATGGAATCTTCTTCCAAATATCCGTGTAATTGGACCACTTCGGGTTTTCGGGAATAAAGACGAACGGATTCATCTGGAATACTTCCCTGTCGCTCTTGATGGAAGCCGAAAGCATCCACAGAAAAGGAACAACCATTATAAGAGCGACTATTATCAATATCAGATAGATGATGACGCGGCTCAAAACCGCCTTCTTATGTGCCGATTTCATAGTCTGCCTCCTTTAATGTCTCGTCCGTATACCTCAATCTGCGTCAGTGCCGGGAAGGGTGACGGGTCGTCCGACTTTATGAGATTGCAAAGTGTGAGGGAAGAAATTTCTTTTTCCTTAATCGGAAGTACATGTGCGTCCACACTCTTTTCAAGTGAGAACTTTTCTTTGGTACCGTCCGAAAACTTTACGGTTATCTCTTTCCACCAGTTGTCATGCGGAAAATCCGC
>CAZCPW010000097.1:0-5440 GCA_964499925.1 uncultured Lachnospiraceae bacterium | reverse complement strand
AAATCACTTATTTAACAACGATCTTCTTGTAGTTCTTTTTACCTCTTCTTACAATAAAATCCTTATCCGCAATCTCGTCAAGAGTATATGCCTTCTTGATATCGGTAATCTTGTCATCGTTTACCGTGACACCGCCCTGCTCGATTGCTCTTCTTCCCTCGGAACGGGTAGGAACAAGACCTGCCTTTACCAAGATTCCGATTAAATCAATCTTTCCGTCATAAAGGTCCGCTTCCGTGATTTCAGATGTAGGCATATTTTCATTTGAGCCGCCTGCAAAGAGACTCTTTGCGCTTTCCATAGCCTTTGTGGCCTCTTCTTCGCCGTGTACGAGCTTTGTAAGCTCGAAGCCCAAGATTTCCTTTGCCTTATTGAGGTCTGCACCTTCCCACTTTTCCATTTCAAGAATTTGCTCCAAGGGAAGGAAGGTTAACATCTTTAAGCACTTAATAACATCGGCATCGTCGATGTTGCGCCAATACTGATAGAACTCGAAAGGTGAAGTCTTGTTGGGATCAAGCCAAACGGCACCCTTCTGTGTCTTACCCATCTTCTTGCCTTCGGAATTGAGTAAAAGCGTAATCGTCATGGCGTATGCGTCCTTACCGAGCTTACGCCTGATAAGCTCCGTGCCGCCGAGCATGTTGCTCCACTGATCGTCGCCTCCGAACTGCATATTACAGCCGTATCTCTCGTATAAAGCAAGGAAGTCGTAGGACTGCATCAACATGTAGTTAAACTCAAGGAAGCTGAGTCCTTTTTCCATCCTCTGCTTGTAGCATTCAGCCGTAAGCATACGGTTTACCGAAAAATGAACACCGATGTCACGTATAAACTCAATGTAATTTAAGTCTCTTAACCAGTCGGCGTTGTTTACCATCAAGGCTTTTCCTTCGCCGAACTCGATAAAACGACTCATCTGCTTCTTAAAGCATTCGCAGTTGTGATCGATCATTTCCGTTGTCATCATGGTACGAAGATCGGATCTTCCCGAAGGGTCTCCTATCATACCCGTGCCGCCGCCGATTAAAGCTATGGGGCGGTTGCCTGCCATCTGAAGTCTCTTCATAAGGCAAAGTGCCATAAAGTGTCCTACATGAAGGCTGTCTGCCGTAGGATCGAAACCGATATAAAAGGTTGCCTTTCCGTTATTGATAAGTTCCTTAATCTCCTCTTCATCGGTCAGCTGTGCAAGAAGTCCTCTTGCCTTCAAATCTTCGAATACTGTCATATCCGTTCCTCCAAAAATTTATTAAGCGAAAAGGTTTAAATAGCGTTTTAATAATGCAAAAACCCCGTCCTTATAAAAATATAAGGACGGGGTCAACCGCGTTACCACCTTAATTTACAATGCACTCACATGCATCGCCTCAACAGGTACAAACATACCTTAGCAATTAACGCTTGCCAAACGTCACAGCCTACTGTAATTTCGGTGTGCTGCTCCAAGATGTATTCCCTTTATAAAAACCAATCCGCGCCTCTCATCAACCGGCAACTTTCTGTGGTGTCAATATAAAGGTACTTCTTCCCTTCATCGCTTTGATAAAGGGATGATAGCAAACGGAAAAACAAAAGTCAACAGGTAGCCGTAAGTTCTTTGATGTGTTTAATATCGTAAACTTCAAACGCTCCGAGTATTTCCTTAAACCTGGAAAGCGATTCGCCCGTGAAGGTCAGGTGTTTGCCCTCTTCAAGCTTTTCCGAAAGAGCCGTTAAATCAATCACCTTTGCCGCCTCATTAACCGCATTGAAGAATGCCGTCTCGGGAAGAACCTTTTCTTTCTTTGCTCCTTTAATCTCCTTAAATACAGACTTCGGCAGGAACTTGGTAAGTACGGCTATTAAGTACCTCTGCTTGATGGGCTTTGCAAGATATTCCTCGTATCCCTGACTGATTACTTCGTCACGGATGTTCGCACCCGTATTTGCCGTAAGAGCGACAATGTGTACATTTCTTGCAGCTTCCCTGTCCATTTCACGGATTCTTAAAATAGTTTCCGCACCGCTGAGTCCCGGCATTACCATGTCAAGGAGTACCAGATCATAATCCGTGGTTTCCAGCATCTTAATGGCATCCATGCCGCTTTCCGCAATGTCGGCTGATATCATATAAGTCTTCAAGATACCCTGAGCAACCTTTAGGTTTACTCTGTTGTCATCAACCACCAGCACCTTGGCCTTCGAGCCGTCATAGGTAACATCGCCCTCGGCTGCGGTATAATCGGACTTCTTCCAGTTATCGTTTAAGACATTCGATATATTAATGCCGGTAACGGGAAATCTTATCATCCTGCACTTTCCGAAGTCGCCGTAAACATTATTTTCATTACCGATTACATAGGTTTCTTCCTGACAACCGTAGGTGGAAATGATATCCGAAACCTCGTCGTATTTCTGGAAGGACAGGAAGATGTACTTGTAATTGTAATCCTCCAAAGCCTTCTCAAAATCATAAACATTGCTCACATATACGGGCGTAATATTGAAGCCCTTCATGATATACTTCCAGTTTTCAAGCCGGGCATTGTCCTGATAAATGATGAGTACCGACTTTTCTTCGGGATTTTCAACGGATACCAAGGGGGTTGCATCAACCACATCACACATGAAGGTTACGGAAGTTTTTAAGCCGATTCCCTCAATCGAATGAATCTCAAGATTTCCTCCCATAAGCTTTGCAAGTTCCCTGCATATACAGAACTTAAGCCCTATGCTCTTTACCTTCTGATTCTGTTTGGAATCATAGGAATTAAACACAAGCTCCAAATCTTTTATTTCTTTGGGCGTAAGTCCCATTCCCGTATCGGAAACGTCAACCTTAAGCATGGCCTGTCTGCCGTTTTCAGACCTTTCATACCCCACATCAAACATTATTCTTCCGTTATCCGTGATGGACAGGGAGATAAAGAAAAGTCTTAAAATAATCTGCTTTATATTAACATTGTCCCCATAGAGAGCCGAAGGAATGTTATTGTTAAACTTAGCCTGTATCTTTATGTTCTTTTCATGAGCCCTTAGCTTTACCGTCGATCCGACCTGATTGATCAAATCCATCGTATTAAACGCAGTTTCACGTAAGGTAAGCTTTCTTGAATTTAAACGGGAGTAAAGCAATATATCGTCCACAAATTCAAGCAGATTAAAGGATGCCTGTTTGATAAGCTCCGCTCTGTGGTTTATGTCCTTCCTGCTTTCTTCTTCCATGAACAAATCGGAATAACCGATTATGTAGTTAATCGGCGAATGCAGGCTGATTGCAATCTTTTCAAGAAGTTCCTGCTTCTTAAACTGATTTTCATTTTCAAGCTTCTGATCGTTGCAAAGCACCTTTATAGTCTTTTTGTACCTGTTTTCGGAACTGTATATGGCAATTACTATGGACGCACCCACGATAAGAATGCATACCATGATTCCGAAATAATATACATACCTGTTGTATACAATGCTGTAAACATCCGACCAAATGTAAATCTTTCCGTAAACATAAAAGTTTACATAGACAGTAAGAATAAGCATTGTAATTAAATCTCTGATATCCAGGATATAAACAAGAAATATCAGAATCGCAAGATACCAGAAAGGAAGCGTATTGCGGATATTATCACCGTTATAAAGAAAAATCGGCATAAATACAAAGACATGATAAGAAATCTCTGTCAGTGCGGCAAGACGCACATTAAAGCCTTTACGAAGCAAACAGGTAAGCACTCCCGATATACCCGATGCAACAAGCAGAGCTATAAGTGTCATAAGGGAGACATCAAAATAACCCGCAAAATAGGTAATGATTCCCGAAATACCGCACAGAATTATTATGTGTCCCATCAGCATTACCGAGCCGCGTCTGTCATCATATGAAGTTCTCTTTTTCAAAAAATTCATAAAGTCCTGCATCAGGCCGTCATTCCCTTTTGAAGATTTCTGCGTAATATTCTCTCTAACCTGCTCATAGCAATGGGCTTCGGAAGGTAATCGTCAAAGCCTTCATTGAAAAAGAACTTTCTGGCGCCCGCAACGGTATCCGCCGTAAAGGCCACGATAGGAAGCTTTGATGAACTCTCTCCCGGAATATTTCTGATTGCCTTAAGCGTATCGACTCCGTCCATGCCGGGCATCATATAGTCAAGAAGTACAAGGTCGATATTGTTTCCTTTCACGATATTGACCGCATCTTCGCCGCAGTCGGCTGTAATTACGGATGCCCCGAACTGCTTTAACATATCTTTTGCAACGATTAGATTTACCTTATTGTCATCAACGGCAAGAATCGTCTTTCCCTCAAGCGATAAAGGACCCTCATCGATTAATTCGACACCCTTATGGAAGAATTCCGTCTTATCGTCGTCCTTGTAATCAACCAAAAGTTCCGAGGCATTCTTAATAAGCATGTCACACTTGTTTGAAATGCCGTCCGCAATATCAAGGGCGTTCTTTTTGTGCTCAATCCTTTTGAGAATATCGGTATTACCGGATATGGCATTTATAGGGGTCCTGATTTCATGGGAAATGTTTATTAAGAACATATCCATGTCTTTATTTCTGTTCTTTGCCTTTTCAATCGCGTCATGGCAAAGTGCAACTTCCCTGTCGAGCAGGTAATTCTTGTATCTGACAATCGTACCTATCAGTAAAGAGGAAATTATAACTGAAATTGCAATCCTGATATACTCATGGTCGCTCTTTGCTTCATAGAGTATTTCATTGGGATTTTTAACGACAAAGAAATAATAACAGGAAACAATAATTGCTATGAGTTGGACTGCCACCTGAAAAATCCTTAAACCTCCGTCAAGCATTACAAGTGCGAAGGTAAGGCCGGCAAGCATGTAAATCGGGATTTCCGAACTTAAAGATTCCTGCCTTAGAAGTATTTCGGGAAGAAGCACTATATTGCATGTAAAAAGAAAAATAATTGCAAGAGGGGTAACATTGCTGACTTTTTTGCCCATAAAAAACAAAAATGTCCCTGTTGCACACATAAGTGCAAACAGGAACAAAGTTTGTATGTTGACATCAAAGAAAACACCCAAAGAGGCATAAACAAGCGCACAGATTGAAGTCAAAAAAGTCGATGCAAAATACACCTTCTCATTTACCGGTACATCGTCACCTATGTATTTCTCTATGGCTTTAAGCATAAATAATCCCCTTCAAGCTATCGTTTAAACCGTTGCCAAACGTTTTAATGTTCGTTGATTTGTAGGCTGTTAAACCTCACATCGTATAAATCTTAATTATGAAATGTTAAAAAAGCATTAAACATGCCTCTATGACTAATGATTTTTTGTATCCAACCAAAAAACAATTCGCATTGAATCACAAGCTATTGCGAAAATACTTTTCATAGAGATTACATATCTTAATTACTTTCCGAAGGCTTCTCCTATTTCGTTCTTTTTATCACGAAGCATAAGCTCTTTTACGGCTTCTCCGGCAT
>CAZCPW010000096.1:0-5472 GCA_964499925.1 uncultured Lachnospiraceae bacterium | reverse complement strand
CATGCGCATACGTTTACGAAAAATTATCAACAACTTAATATTGGTCTATGCACTTATTATTTTTGCGTCTTTCCTGAATTTCGTATCGTACAGGAGGGCGTACGACAAATATTTCAGTATTATTGTTGTTTATGCAATCTATATCGGGCTTATCATTTATTGGGGCATCAATGTTTTTAAACGGATCATGAACAGGCTCATCAGGCGGTATCTGTTGGTGTCGGCTTTTATGCTTATTCTGCTTGTCATTTTGAGGACGCTTAAGCTGTATGTGGCAAGAGATGCTCTCACTATAAGGCTGCTTCTTTATTCATACTATATTCCCATGCTTGTAATTGAATACTGTTATTTTATGATAGCGGAAACCATTCATGAAAGGGTAAGAAGAACTGCGAAGGCAAGAGGCATGATGGTGTTCGTCCCGATGCTTTTTTTGCTGATACTTGCTTTGACAAATGAGTATCACATGCTGATTTATACTGTCAGCCCTGTAACGGGAGAGGCGATTCCGTCATACGGATATGTGACGATAATTGTTTGGATGGGTGTTGTCACACTTGTTTCCACCCTTATTTTGCCGAGAAAAACTCCGAAGGGAACCTTTGACAAAAGATTCCTTGCCCCGACATTGGTTTATACGATAAGCGGTATTTATTTTCTGCTTCTTATTTACAAACAACTGACCGGAAAAAGAATATTTATAGAATTTATCGCGGCTTTCACGCTTTACATCATAGGTTATTTCGAAAGTCTTATTCAAACGGGAGTCATACCTTCGAATATGGACTACGGCTGGTGCTTCAGACATTCATCGATTAAGGCTCAGATTACGGACGAAAACGGTCACGCGGTTTACAAGTCTTTCCGTGCAAGGGATCTTTCGGATAAAGAAACAAACGAACTCCTTGAAAAATCAAAAATCAGAGTCGACGAAAATACGGAGCTTACTGCTACAAAAATCAGGGGCGGCTTCATAATCGCCGAGCATGATTATAAGGATATGGCTTTGCTCCTAAAGGAACTTTCGGACACGCAGGCTTCCATAAGGGATGCAACGGATTCGTTGAAAGAGACAATCCGAATGGAGAGCGAAAGCACGAGAATTGCAGAGCAGAATCGCCTCTATGGTCTTATTTTTACGGAGACCTCAAAGGATTTTGACAGACTTGATGAAATCATAGAAGGTATCAGAGCATCTGAGAACACCGTTGATTACTTTTACCGGGTCTTAAAGCTTGATATTTGCGGTGTCTATGTAAAAAGAAAAAGTAACCTCATCCTGCAGCATGAAGCGGGACTTGCGGATTTCTCAGGGGAGCTTAAGCTCAGCTTTAAGGAAACCTTTGACAATCTCAAAGACGGCGGAATCGAAGCTTCTTTTTGCCTTGTCCCGATTTCCGGGCTTACCTACGAGGAAGCTTTGCTCATTTACAAATGTCTTGAGCTTGCACTTGAAAAAATTATCGAATACACAAAGAGCCTGACGGCAATACTGTCATACGACCCGGACGATAAAATGATAAGCTTGAATATAAACGCCCTTCTTTATAAGCCCTTTAAAGATCAGGATATTACCGCACCGGAGGGGACATCCTGCATGGTCGAAGCCATGGGAGATTCGGAACGCGGAATAGAATTCAAAATCGGGAGGAAAACGCTATGAAGTACGAGATAATCATTGTTTTCCTGCTGATTGATGTTGCGCTTTTGATGATGGTCTATTCGCTTTGGTGGTTTAGGACCAGGAAGTATATTGCTCTTTTGTATCTTGCGCTTTTGCTTGTTTTTCCGCTTTTTGAGTTTATCAGCAACTACATCTGTCTAAACGGTGATACGGCATCAAGACCCGTGCAGGTCTGGGGTGAGGCACCTTTCGTATTGCATTTGATTTATCCGACAGCTCTTTTCATTTTCTGTGCGTTCTTTATCAATAAGGAGCGAAAAAGAAACCTGACATCCATCAACAGAACCACGATTTACCACGGAATCAACGAGGTGGACGAGGGCCTGATGTTCGGAATGGAAAAAGGCGATATAGCCCTTATCAACAGAAAAATGGAAGAACTTTCCGAAAGGATGTTTTACAAACATCCGCTTAATGCGGACACGTTTTGGAATTGTCTTTTGAATTTTGAAAGTACATATGACTGCAGGAAGCTCAAAGAATACAAAAATCCAACGTTTTCTTTTGACAATGGGGAAGTTTGGACCTTTGAAAGGCGTATCATTGAGGATGAAATGCGCAAATATTCCGAGATACTTTCAAGAAACGTTACGGATGTGTATAATAGATACATAAAGCTTACACGTGAGAATGAAAGGTTAAAGCAGCTTGAAAAAGAACTTTCGGAAAGCCTTAGAAACGTTGCGGAGAAAAACAATCAGGCAGAGCTTGTAAGGTATAAAGTGCAGGTTCACGATCAGCTTGGTACCGCTATTACACAGTCAAGGCTTTATTTAAGAAATCACGATTCCGAAAATACAGGCATTGAAGAAATTCTCAGAATATGGGAAAATACTTCCAAAGGATTCAGGGAAAATACCCATAAAGAAGAGACGGATTCGGATGCCGATTATCTTAAAGAGGTACAGAGTCAGGCCGAAGCATTTGACATCAATCTTGTGATTGCGGGACCTTTCCCGGCAAACAGTAAGCTTTGCATACGAATCCTTAAGGAAACAATGTACAACTCCGTGCGTCACGGCTACGCACATGAGATGAAGATAGTTTGCTATCACAGTGACGGATTTTTGCACATAAGGATTGTCGATGACGGTGTTGCAAAGGAGTCAAGCGTTACCGAAGGCGGCGGGCTTTCTTCCATCAGGGATTACATTGAGAATAACGGGGGAACAATGCGTGTCACGGTAAAGAAGGGCGTAGAGCTCGACTTTGATATACCGGAAGCATTGGTAAAATAGCATGACAAACGTTTTGATTGTGGATGATGCAATCACGATAAGGACCTTGTATAAGGCAACGCTTGATGAAAGCGATGAATATAAGGTCGTAGGGACCCTTGAAAACGCAAATGCGGCCCTTCCTTTTTGCATGAGAAATCCGGTCGACCTGGTACTCATGGATGTCTACACAAAGGATAAAGAAAACGGGCTTAAGGCGGCGGGAGAGATTAAAAAAGAACTTCCGCATATCAAAATTATTATCGCCACGAGCCTTCCGGAATGTTCCTTCATAGAGAAGGCAAGAGAGTGCGGGTGTGAGAGCTTCTGGTACAAGGAGTTAGGGCAGATTGAGTTAATCGAGATAGCGGACCGTACTATGGCGGGCGAATCGGTTTATCCGGATGCGTCACCCACGGTTTCGGTGGGAAGCGCAAAGAGCGTTGAATTTACCGCAACGGAGATGAAGGTTTTAAGAGAGCTTTGCGACGGCAAGCTCAACAAAGAAATAGCTGATGAGCTTTACATGAGTGAGAATACCGTAAAGTTTCATATCGCCAATATGCTTCAAAAAGCAGGCTATTCAAACAGATATCAGCTGGCAATAGATGCGGTTGAGCAAAAGCTGATAGTTCCGGGATTCTAAAGGATTTTCGGAAATTGTTACATTGAAATTTTCCTGCATGGACAGGAAAAAATATACATAAAAGGAGAATATTATGGGTTTAATCAGAGCAGCATTGGGAGCAGCAGGAGGGGCACTCGCAGATCAATGGAAAGAGTTTATTTACTGTGAAGCTCTTGACAAGGATGTGCTTGTAAAGAAAGGCTCCAAGCGCACAAAAGGCAACAACAGGGGCGATGACAATATTATTTCAAACGGTTCCGGAATTGCGGTAGCAGACGGACAGTGTATGATCATCGTAGAGCAGGGCAAGGTAGTGGAAGTCTGCGCAGAGCCCGGCGAATTCACATATGATACTTCAACCGAGCCTTCGGTATTCGCAGGCAGCCTCGGCGATTCAATCATTGCAACATTTAAGACAATAGGTAAGCGTTTTACTTACGGCGGAGATACAGGCAAGGATCAGAGAGTTTATTATTTCAATACAAAAGAGCTCTTGGACAATAAGTTCGGAACTCCCAATCCTATTCCTTTCAGGGTAGTGGATTCAAAGATAGGACTTGATATCGACGTATCCCTAAGATGCTCGGGTGTATATTCATACAAGATTTCCGACCCGCTTCTTTTCTATACCAATGTTTGCGGAAATGTTTCGCAGGAATACAGACGCAGCGAGCTTGACACGACTCTTAAGACAGAGTTTATCGCAGCACTTCAGCCTGCATTTGCAAAGCTTTCCGATATGGAACTTCGTCCGAATCAGATTATCGCTCACAATACCGAGCTTGCGGATGCAATGCAGTCGGAGCTTTCAAATAAGTGGTCAGGCTTAAGAGGCCTTTCAGTAGTAAGCGTTGCTTTGGGCTCCGTAACTCTTCCCGATGAAGACGCCGAGATGATCAAGAGCGCTCAGAGAGCAGCGATCAACAAAGATGTCAACATGGCAGCCGCAACAATGGTTACCGCTCAGGCAGAGGCTATGAAGACCGCAGCAGGCAACACAAACGGCGCGGCAATGGGCTTCATGGGCATGAACATGGCAGGTCAGGCAGGCGGCTTTAATGCAGCAAACCTCTTTGCTATGGGAGCTAATCAGGCACAGGCTCAGCCTCAGGCACAGACAGCAGCAGGATGGACCTGCTCATGCGGAAGTGTAAATCAGGGTAAGTTCTGCACAAACTGCGGAGCAAAGAAGCCTGCAGGCGCACCTATATACAAGTGCGACAAGTGCGGCTTTACCCCCGCAGATCCCACAAATCCTCCGAAGTTCTGTCCTCAGTGCGGAGATCCTTTCACGGATGCGGATGTACAGTAAATTTATTTGATAATGAACGGTTAATGGGTTGGCTTTATATTAAGACCATACCCCATAACCCCAATGTACCATTCTCAAGCAAGACCCCGAAGGCATTTGCCTTCGGGGTCTTGTGTGTTAGATGAAGTAGATGATTTCCCTATATAGAGAAAAAGCAAGACTCGCGAACGAGCCTTGCTTATTTAACTTTATTTCTCTTTCGGCATTACGATTGCGATGTGGACATCGTCAAGCTGCTTCTTATCTACCTCTGAAGGAGAGCCCATCATCAGATCCTGGGCGTTCTTGTTCATGGGGAAGGGGATGATTTCCCTGATGGTTTCGTCGCCTGTAAGGAGCATTACCATTCTGTCGACGCCGGGTGCGATACCTGCGTGCGGAGGTGCTCCGTAGCAGAAAGCGTTGTACATGGCAGGGAACTTTGCCTTCACGTCGTCTTCACCGAGACCGACGATTTCAAAGGCTTTTACCATGATTTCGGGATCGTGGTTTCTGACAGCTCCGGAGGAAAGCTCTACGCCGTTGCATACGAGGTCATACTGGTATGCGTTGATGGTAAGCGGATCTTCTTCGCAGAGAGCCTTCATGCCGCCCTGAGGCATTGAGAAGGGGTTGTGGCAGAATTCGATTT
>CAZCPW010000095.1:0-5529 GCA_964499925.1 uncultured Lachnospiraceae bacterium | reverse complement strand
CTTTGGGAGAGGTGGCCGAGCGAAGCGAGGACGGAGAGGGCATCTTGCCTCTCCCCTTGGGAGAGGTGGCCGAGCGAAGCGAGGACGGAGAGGGCTAGGACGGCGCGAGAGTCCCGCTTGCGGAACGCTTTTTTTAATTAAACGTTGTTACTGTTTTTATATAATTTTCACGAAAATAAGCGTCACATAAATGTTCTTTTTCCACAAATGTTAAGTATATTCTGTTGCTATCGCAATAATGTATGTTATAATTTAACGAGAAATCACATATTTATGTGCATCGCACGGATAGGAGTATTTATTAATGGATACAAAAATTCTTTTGGAGAACGGCACCAATGAACTTGAAGTTCTTGAGTTTATTCTTGACAATCATTCATATGGTATCAATGTAGCAAAAATTCGTGAAATTATCCCTTATGCGGAGGTTACTCCTGTTCCCAATGCCCATCCTTCGATTGAAGGTATATTTATGCCGAGAGATACGATGATTACGGCTATTGATTTAAAAAATTGCCTTCAGCGCGGCAAATCGGAGCCCGGAGGACTTTTCATCATCACCAATTTCAATAAACTTGATATTGCTTTTCATGTTGATCAAGTTGTCGGAATTCACAGGGTTTCCTGGAAGGATATTATCAAGCCCGGAGCTACCATTTCCACGACCGAGGATGGTATTTCAACCGGTATTATTAAGATAAATGACAAGCTTATTATTATTCTTGATTTTGAAAAAATTGTTACGGATATCAATCCTGAAACCGGACTTAAGACTTTGGATGTTTCTACCCTCGGCGACAGACCTCGTAACAGAGTGCCGATTCTTATTGCAGAAGATTCCATGCTTTTGAACAAGTTGATAGTTGATTCACTTCATAAGGCCGGTTATACGAATGTAACACATACCGAGAACGGCCAGGAAGCATATGATTTCATCATGAAGTGTAAGACGGAAGGTACTCTTGATGATTTTGTGCAGTGTGTTATCACCGATATTGAGATGCCTTTGATGGATGGTCACAGACTTACAAAGCTTTTAAGAGATGACGACACCTTCAAGAATGTTCCTATTGTAATCTTCTCATCGCTTATCAATGATGAGATGAGACGCAAAGGTGAAGCTTTAGGCGCAAACGCTCAGTTATCAAAGCCTGAGATAGGCAAGCTTGTAAGCACGATTGACAGTCTTGTAATGGATAAATAAAATTAATCTCGAATTCAGGGGAAGGCCTTTAGGTCTTCCCTTTTTATTGTTAAACTTTTTGCCACATGGTAAAATAAAGTATCTGTGAATTTTATAGAGGATTTGAAACAATATGAGCAGCAATGAAGATTATTTGGACAACCTTCTTAAGGCATACGAAAATGATAATAATCCCAATTCGGCAATTGAAAGAGTAAAAGAGTATTCATTGCCGGATGAAGACGATACGGCGACTGAAGATGAAACCATTCCAGAAGATGAGACTGTTTCGGATGCAGTTGATGAACCGTTATTTCCCGATGAGACTAACCCCGAGGATTTTGTCGATGACAGTTTGAATGATATAATCGCCGACTTAGATAATAACGAGGAAATGAATTCGGAGAAATTAACCTCGGATGATATAAATTTAGAGGAATTGAATTTAGAAGATATAAATTCAGAGGAAATAATTCCGGAAGACGTAATTCCTGAGGATGTAATTTCCGAAGATGCAATTCCGGAAGACGTAATTTCCGAGGACGTAATTTCCGAAGATGCAATTTCCGACGAAGTGCCTGAGACAGACATGGATTCATTGCTTAAGGATGATTCCTCGGGTGAGATAGATATTTCTTCACTTCTTGACAATGCGGAGGCGTATGCGAATGATGAGACTTTGGAAGATAAAAGCTTAGATACCGAAATATCGGATATTGTCCCTTCAGATACCGAGGCTATAGATACTGAGACAATAGATATTGATGCTATAGATACCGATGCTATAGATGCCGATGCTATAGATACCGAGGCATTAGATACTGAAGCCTTAGGAACAGAAAACTTTGACACTTTAGAGTTCGCAAACTCTGACACCGAGGAAATAAATGAAACATCTTTTGATGATTCTTTAAATGAACTCTTGGGCGATGGGAATGCGGCTATTGAACCTTCGGATGAGGTTGCTGCAGGTGAAGAGTCTTTAGGTGACGTTTCTTTGGATGTTGATCTGTTTAAAGATGAAACCGAAAGCATTTCGGAAGAAGATATAAGTTCCGCTGACAGTATCCTTGACGGAATGGATTTGTTTGGAGACGACAGCGTTTCTTCCACAGGTGAGGATATCTCCGACGACGAAAAACTTTTGGACTTCTTAAATAATGCGGTCGAAAAGCAGGAAGAAGAGGAAAGGTTGAACGACGCAAAGGAAGAAATAAAAGCTTCTTCCGAAGATGAAAACGTTAAAGAAACCGCCAAAGAAAAGAAAAAATTTTTTAGTTTCAAGAAAAAAGAAAAGACCGAGGGTGAAGAAGAAAAACCGAAGAAAGAAACTTTCTTTGGAAAGATTATCAATTTCCTGACGGCAGAGGAAGAGGAGAATACCGAGGAAGTAAAGCCGGAAGAAGACCTTTTGGTACTCCCTTCGGGTCCAAAGACAAATGCGGAAGGCGCATCGGGTGAGAATCAGGAAATTCTTGATGCAATAGATAAAGAAAAAAATTCAAAAAAGGATAAGAAGAAAAACAAGAAGGATAAGAAAGGCAAAGATAAGAGTTCCGAATCCGATGAGGATTCGGAGGATTTAGACGACGAGGAAAAGCCTTCATCAGACGGAAAGAAAAAGAAAGCAAAGAAGCCCAAGAAGGAAAAGAAGCCTTTAGAACTTGATATCGATACGGGAAAACCTCTTTCGAAAAGGAACGTAAGGCTTGTATTTATACTTGCTCTTTCCATTCTGGTACTTATTTTGCTCGCGGTTAAATTAATCCCTTCGGCAATCGGCAAGGATACGGCAAGAAAGGCCTTTTATAAGGGTGATTACGAGACCACTTACCAGACGTTTATAGGTGAGGATTTAAACGAGAGCGATAAAATACTTTTCGATAAATCCGAGATTTTACTGAAGATTCAGCATAAGTACACTGCTTACACGGCGTATATGAATATGGCAATGCCAAGCGAAGCTCTCGATCAGTTGCTTCAGGCAGTAGCCAACTATGACGAGTGGTTTCTGACAGCCGAGACCTTCGGCGTTACGAGTGAATTTAACGACGAATATGCGAAAATCATCGAGGCCCTCAATGAAAACTGGGGACTGAGTGAGGAGGACGCCAAAGCAATAAATTCTCTTGAAACGGACCTTGAATATTCCTTAAAGGTTTATTCGATTGTAAATCACACGGACTACATTGACATAAATGAGGAGCCGGTGGGTGAATTTACACCTGAGTCAGGCGGAAGTGAAGGAACACTTGAAGATATGCTTTCGGAGGAAGGTTTTTGATGATTGCCGTTATTGATTATGATGCCGGAAACATAGCAAGCGTTATGAAGGCTTTTGAATATTTGGGCAAAGAGTGCGTTCTTACACGTGATAGGGATACCATCTTAAAGGCCGAGAGAACAGTGCTCCCCGGAGTCGGCTGCTTTAAGGATGCAATGGACAAACTGAATAAGTATGGGCTTGTTCCGGTTATAAAAGAGGCAGTCTCGTTAAACAAACCTTTCCTGGGAATATGCTTAGGTCTTCAGCTCTTGTTTGAAGAAAGCGAAGAAAGCCCGGGTGTAAAGGGCCTTTCCATCCTAAAGGGAAGGTGCTTAAAACTTCCTACCGATTCAGGCTTAAAGGTTCCAGAAATAGGCTGGAATTCACTTGAGTTTCCGAATAAGTCAAGGCTTTTTGAAGGCATAAAGGAAGGTTCGTACGTTTATTTTGTACATTCCTATTACTTAAAGGCAGAGGATCCAAACATTGTTTCCGCTATTGCAGAGTATGGGGTAGACGTTCATGCGGCCATCGAATCCGGAAACGTCTTTGCCTGCCAGTTTCATCCGGAGAAGAGTTCCGAGGTGGGACTTAAGATTTTAGATAATTTTACAAGGATATAGATATGTATACAAAGCGTATAATCCCATGTCTCGATGTCAATAACGGACGCGTCGTAAAGGGAGTGAATTTTGTAAATTTGATAGATGCGGGCGACCCTGTCAGTACAGCTTCTTTATACAATGACGAGGGTGCGGATGAGCTTGTCTTCCTTGACATTACCGCTTCTTCGGACAACAGGGAAACGATAGTGAAGATGGTGGAAGAGGTCGCAAAGAAGCTGTTCATCCCCTTTACGGTCGGAGGCGGCATCAGAACCGTTGATGATTTCAAGAAGATTTTACGTGCCGGCGCCGATAAGTGCGCCGTAAATTCCGCGGCAATCAACAACCCCAGCCTTATTTCGGAAGCAAGTAAGAAGTTTGGCAGTCAGTGTGTTGTTTGTGCGATTGATGCAAAGAAGCGTGAAGACGGAAGCGGTTACAATGTTTACAAAAACGGCGGAAGAATTGATTGCGGTATTGACGCGGTTGAATGGGCAAAAAAGGCCTTTAGCCTCGGAGCCGGGGAAATTTTGCTTACCAGTATGGACGCCGACGGTACAAAGAACGGCTTTGACAACGAGCTGACAAGGCTTGTTTCCGATGCCGTGGATATTCCGGTAATTTCTTCAGGCGGAGCAGGATCAAAGGAAGATTTTTTAGATGCATTTACAAAGGGTCATGCCGATGCGTGCCTTGCAGCAAGTCTTTTTCATTTTCATGAGCTTTCGATTAAAGATTTAAAGGAATACCTGTATAAAGAAGGGATTTCCGTAAGGAGGCAGATTTAATGCTTCAAAATGAATGGGTGACTTACTTAAAGGAAGAATTTGCAAAGCCCTATTACAGAGAGCTTTACGATTTTGTGAAAAAAGAATATTCGGAGAAGATTATCTTTCCTCCGTCAAACGAGATTTTATCCGCTCTTGAGCATACTTCGATTAAGGATGTGAAAATCGTTCTTTTGGGGCAGGACCCTTACCATGAAAGAGGGCAGGCACACGGAATGAGCTTTTCCGTTAAGCCCGGGGTAAAGATTCCGCCTTCCTTGATGAATATGTATAAAGAACTGCATGACGAGCTCGGAACCTATATTCCGAATAACGGCTTCCTTGAAAAATGGGCCGATCAGGGCGTACTTTTATTAAACACCTGTTTAACGGTAAGAGAGGGCTTAGCCAATTCACATAAGGGGAAAGGATGGGAACAGTTTACGGATGCCGTTATAAGGGCCGTAAACAAGCAGGATCGTCCGATTGTATATTTCCTCTGGGGTCGTAACGCACGGGATAAAAAAGCTTTAATTGACAACCCTAAACACTTAGTACTTGAGGCTGCGCATCCAAGCCCACTGTCGGCTTACAATGGATTTTTCGGATGCGGTCATTTTAAGAAGGCCAATGAATTTTTAGAAGCAAATGGCGTAAAGCCTATTGACTGGCAGATTGAAAACTGTTAATATTTATTGGTCGCGTGAA
>CAZCPW010000094.1:0-5543 GCA_964499925.1 uncultured Lachnospiraceae bacterium | reverse complement strand
AGGAATAACCCATATTTTTCAGTTCGGCGGTTGTGATAAACTTTTTGTTTTCATCAATTATGCCCACATGCATCACCTCCGCCTATACTATACTTCAATTTAGTCAAAATTTCAACTAATTTCGGCTGTTATATTAATAGCCGATTTTAATTAGAATTTATCAAAATCCTCCTGACTTGCAAGTGCCGTAAAGGCTATATTAGAACTTCCACACTTCGGACAGCCCTCTTTCTTGAGCTGTTCCTGCTCTTTTTTCATTTCAACAGAGATTTGTGAGCCACAATATTCGCAAAAATTAGAAGTATTTGGTATTTCAGCCCCACAGTTAGCACATTTCATTAACAAGACCTCATCCTCACAGTTTTAAATTCCAGCACCAATAAAATGTGATAAATCTTGAACAATCTTTCTGATGCAGTACATCACAGTTACAATCAACCGGCATATTGTACTAAAACTTCACAGTCTCCGGCTCATGCGTAAATGATGAGAATGTAGCCGTAGCATCCTCGAAGTAGAATACCTCTGTATTGCCGTCATCTGCGGAATACATCTTCTGTAATGACGGATAAGCATCCAACATAGACTGTCTTGCCTCTCGCCTATCGTCTTCGATAAGTTTGCCCGCTACACGTAACCATTCTCCGTCCTTAAATGCACAAATCTCCGCCTTTGGATTTGCATGAAGCTGTTTTGAAACTTCCTTTACCTTACCGGTCTGAATATAAAGCTTGCCCTCGAAAATGTGTATCGTGCCAAAAGGTCTTACTCTCGGTTGGTCTCCTTCTACGGTTGCCAAATAATACGTACCCGCTTCCTTTAAGAACTTTTCTACTCTTTCCATGTCCGTTGTCTCCTTTGAATCCATGTTGTTTTTAATGTTTTTCGTCTTTTGTTTTGTTCGCTTACATGTAAACTATCTCGTAATCCTCAAAGCAGGATAAAAAACCATTTATTATGGTCTTTACATTTTTCTCGGCCTTATTGTATATTCCCTGTTCTGTGACCTCTGTCAGACCTTTCTCCTCGATTTGGTCAATAAGCTCCTGATACTGAGAGAATTCTATCGGGTTTAAAATATTGTTTTCTTCGATACATTCCACAGAATCCCAAATCACATAATTGTCAAGCAACTTTGCTTCAGGCAAAGCAATATAAATCTTGTCGTCGTCAACCGCTACATTAATCTCCGACATTTCATAACCGACCTTAACTATCCCGGTACAAGTTATCTCAATCGAGTTAGTGGTCAACGGTATCCCAATATTTTCAAATAAATATTTAGTTTCATCCTTGCCGCAAGTAATTGTATATTCACCGGAATACGTGGATAATTCGCTTATCTCTGTCAGCTTTTCCTCGACCTCTTCGACTGTTACCACGCGTTTTTCCGTTATCCCCGGAAGTTGTAAATCAAAATCTTTATCATCATCTGATTCAACCACATCTTCCGCCTCTAAGAGTTTGAATTTTGCCGTTATGTAGCCAGCCCCAAATACAAGCGCCAAAACAATTATGGTTGCACATACTCCGCCAAGAGCTTTTAGATATTTCATGGACCGCCCCTCTCTACAGCCATGCTGTTATTAATAAAAGAATATAAAACAAAACGACTACGCCTATGACACCAAGTAGAATATACAATATCTTGCGCATGAAAAATCCTCCTCTGTTTTTCCATTCACCATTATGAATCTCTTTAAAAGCATCCCATCATCACGTATAGTTCTCGCGAACTTCGTCCACACTCTGATCGTAATTGATGTAGGGCGGGCGAAAAAACTGCGGTTTCTCCCCTCAGCTTCGATACTTCCCTATCAGTTCCGCAAGCGTCTTCACTAAAATCCCCGAATCCAAAGGCTTGGCAATATGCTCGTCCATTCCTGCCTTCTTCGCAGCAATCTTATCCTCCATAAAGGCATTGGCAGTCATGGCAATAATCGGTATCGACTTCGAATCGCTCCTATCCATCATCCTGATAGTGCGGGTCGCTTCATATCCGTCCATCACAGGCATCATGATATCCATGAGTATCGCATCAACCGAGCCGGGCTCTGATGCGACAAACACATCCACTGCCTCCTGCCCATCCCTTGCCTCTGTTACCATAGCGCCTTCTTCGTCCAACAGGAATCTTGCAATCTCCATGTTCATCTCATTGTCTTCTACCAGAATGATTCTTGCACCCTTAATGGATGTAGGACTCTCGGCCCTTACGGCATCTCCCTGACCATTGTCACACTTATCTATGTCAAAGGCAGTGACAACTCTGAAAGTCGTACCTTCACCCTTCACGCTTTCAAACGTGATGGTTCCGCCCATTTTGTCGACGATATTCTTAATGATTGGCATGCCCAATCCCGTGCCCTTGTAGTTAGTGCGTGCATCGGCAGATTCCTGGGCAAAAGGCTCAAACATATGCTTCTGGAAGTCCTCACTCATGCCAATGCCGGTATCCCGGCAAACAAACTCCACCGTCACCTTGTCATCGTCTGAAGATATCTCCCGGCAAGTAATGTAGATCTTACCCTTGTCCTTGTTGTACTTGACTGCGTTGCTTAAGATATTCATAAGCACACGTTTATAATGGACGGGACTCCCCATTAGATATCTGTGCGGCGTATTGCAGTCTCTCTGTATGATTTCTATACCGCGTTCCGCTGCAAGCCTTTCAATGACATCATAGACTTCCAAAGACAGCCTTAATATATCAAATGGTTCATATTCAAAGACAATCTCTCCGGACTCCAGCTTGCTCATATCAAGGACTTCGTTAATCAGCTCAAGCAATAAATTTGAAGCCTCCTTGACCTTCTCCCTGCATTCCGCCTGCTTACCGTAATCAGCAGGATAATGTTCGGCTATCTCAATCATTCCTCTGATGCCGTTAATGGGAGTTCGGATATCATGACTCATATGCTGCAAAAATTCGGTCTTTGCATTATTGGCCCGCTCCGCCTCCTGCTTGGCTTCCATGAGCTGTTTCCGGTAAGCCGTCTCAATCTCGTGGCGCTTTCTTTCTTCCTCAAGGTGCTCCTGTATGATATTCTCAATGTTCTGAAAACCCGCAATGACATAACCATTTCCACGCGGTTCAAAGATGTTAAACTGATAATTGATAATCTTACCGTCCACAAGCATACGATAGTTATTTATATACTCATTCTGAACAGCAAAAACTTTTCTGAGATGCTCTGTGCTCAGCGCAACTTTAAGCATTTCCCTGTCATCCGGATGTACCGCATGGTCTATCCACGCATTAAGAAACTGCTCATACGGGAACTCTCTGTCCATGACCTTGTCCAACCCATTGTCATTGTACTCATCCTCAAGCTTGAGTACCCTCGCCAGTCCTTTGTTCAAGTCCACCAAGTATACATTTTTAAAATTACGCGCCATAGCGCTGAATATCAGAAGCTGCTCCTCCATCATTACCGTGTGCTTCTCACGCTCGGCACACTCCTTGGAGATATCTATTCCGAACATGACGCACTCCAAGTGATCGTTGTTGGGATTGACTATCAGTCGACTCGTAATCCTGGCAGGGCGTATACTTCCGTCGTCAAAGTATGACATCGCCTCTCTGACCAACTCGGCTTCCCCTGCTTCATGTGCCCGAAGCATTGCATCACGGTTGCAGTATTCAAAGAATTCCTCTCCTTCTTCTTTATCTGGAATAAATGCAGCCGTCCATCTGACCATATCATCTACCGAGTCAAAGTGAAGGTCTTTTTTCACAGAATCCGATGACCCATTCACGGACAGTACACGATTGTCGGTGATATCCATATGAAATATGCCTGAGGCATCCGGGAATGAAGAAAGAAGCGTCGCCACCTGCTTTTCATAGTTAATCTGCATCTTTCGAATCTCGGTAATATCCCGGGCATATTCGATGAATGCGTTTGTATCCCTCCACTTGATGCGCTTTAACTTAAGAGTATAAATCTCCCTGCCGTTATCTATCTCGGTCTCGCATTCCTCCTGATTCCCAATTGTTCGTAGCGGGCAGAACGGACACTGCTCCTTGAGCCCGAGAAAGAACTCGTAGCAATGCACATTTTCATTCGGCATGCCGTACTTCTTGCTGTAGTCAATGGCAGCCTTATTGGCATACATGACTTTCAGATTGTCCTCATCGGTTACATGAACGGTCTGAGGTGAATTATCCAATATCTCTACTAACAGCTTGGGGTCATTTTTCATAGTTTCCCTTTCACACATTTATCTTCAAGCAAGACGCTTAATATCGTTAATATTATACAGCCATATCGAGAAATGACACCAGTGAAATTTTGCTTTATAAGCGAAAAAGAAAAGACCTGTGGGCTTTTCCACAGGTCCTTGCTACACGCACAGGCTCAGTATGCCAAATCCGCTATTGTTTTGCTATCGAGATAAGTATTAATCACCTCATTCATTCCTTTCCAAAAATCCAACGTCCGGCAGATATTTGCTCTATCACACTTTGCTGCTCCTTCGGCAAGACATGCCACGGGAGCCAGATCCTTCTCCGTAAGCCGCAAAACATCTCCAACCTTAACATCTACGGGATCCTTTGCAAGCTTATATCCGCCGCCTTTTCCATGAACAGCCGTCACAAGTTCATTCTTAGTCAAAACCGGCAGAATCTGTTCAAGATATTTTAAGGAAATACCCTGTCTTGCCGCAACATCTTTCATGGGAATAAAGTTTTCTTTTGCATTTTGAGCCAGGTCAACCATAACCCGTAAAGCATATCTTCCTCTTGTCGAAATCATATTCATAACTCCTGTTGATACTACCTTTAGTCTATGCCTACCTGCCTACTATTTCAATAAGATTCCGATTAAAAACTCTCTCATCTTACCGCACAATGTGCACAATCCTCTCCCTTAGGGAATTCGGATGGATTATAGACAATACCTTTTTTGTCATAGTAATCCTTCACAGCGGTTTTGATTGCCTCCTCCGCCAGAACCGAACAATGCAATTTATGCGGCGGAAGCCCGTCAAGTGCTTCCGTCACTGCCTTATTGGTCAATTTCAATGCTTCTGACAAAGGTTTCCCCTTAATCAGTTCGGTTGCCATGGAGCTCGATGCAATAGCACTTCCGCAGCCGAAAGTCTCAAATTTTACATCCTCCACCTTCTGATCCTCACTAATCTTCAGATAAATCTTCATAATGTCACCGCAAACGGGATTTCCTACTTCACCGACTCCATCGGCATCTTCTATGATACCCACATTTCTGGGATTGCGAAAATGATCCATTACTTTATCGCTGTATAATGCCATATCAGATTTCTCCTTCCATAAACTCCTTAAAAACGTGGGTTCTTTTTCCGCTTGTCAAATCACGCCAGAAGGGCGACATATTCCTGAGATAATCAACAACCTCCGTCACCGCGTCGATGATATAATCCACTTGTTCCTCTGTTGCATCCTCACCCAGAGAGAGTCTGAGTGATCCATGAGCCACCTCATGCGGCCTTCCGATTGCAAGCAGCACATGGCTGGGATCAAGCGCTCCGGATGTACATGCAGAACCCGAGGATGCACA
>CAZCPW010000093.1:0-5625 GCA_964499925.1 uncultured Lachnospiraceae bacterium | reverse complement strand
GGAAGCAGTCAATACAAAGACGGCAAAGGTCGGCGGCTACAGCGTTATCATGAGCGTCATCTTCCTTGCCATACTTATTGCTTTTAACCTGCTCGTATCGGCGCTTCCGAGCACCCTCACACAGTACGATATTTCGGCGGCAAGACTTTATTCACTCACCTCTTCGACAAAGTCGGTTGTTCAGAACCTCGACAAGGACGTAACCATTTATTGGGTTTGCCAGTCGGGTGAAGAAAACAGTGTTGTCGAAAGACTCCTTGATTGTTACGAAGCCCTTTCCGATCACGTAACGGTCGTAAAGAAAAACCCCGATATCTATCCTACCTTTGCGGCACAGTACACGGACGAAGAGGTTTACAATAACTCCCTCATCGTTGAGTGCGGCGACAAGTCAAGATATATCAGTTATTCGGAAATTTACGAGTATGACACCACGGATTACTATACAACCGGTTCGGTATCCGCTTCATTTGACGGTGAAGGTGAAATTACAACCGCCATCGATTATGTAGTTTCCGATGACCTTCCCGTTCTTTATATACTCACGGGTCACGGCGAAACGGAAATCGGAAGTCAGGTTTCCTCTGCAATTACCCGTGCAAACTACGAAGTTACCGAGGATTTCTCACTTCTGAACGTTGATGAGATTCCCGAGGATGCGGCTGCAGTCATCATGAATGCTCCCACAAGCGACATTTCGGATGAAGAGGCAACCATGCTTTCGGAATACGTTGCAAACGGCGGTAAACTCCTCGTATTCTCCGGTACCAAAGAAGAAGGAGACTTTACTAACCTTTATTCACTCCTTGAAAACTACGGTGTTACGGTTTCAAACGGTGTAGTAGTCGAGTCCGACAGAAATTACTATGCATTTCAGGCTCCCTACATCCTGCTTCCCACCATTGAATCTTCAGACATCACGGATGCCTTAAGCGAAAACAACAGCTTCGTACTTGTCGGCATAGCAGAAGGACTGTCCATAGGTTCAAACAACAACGGTGCGACGGTAACAAGCCTTCTTTCCACTTCGGATACCGCATTTTCAAAGGCTGAAGGCTATTCGCTTACCAGCTATGACTATGATGAAACAACAGATACCTACGGTCCTTTCTCACTTGCAGTTGCAATTGAAGACGGCGACGGAAAGATGGTATACATAAGCTCCGATTTCTTTACCGATGACACCTATGTATCCTACTCATCCGGTGCCAACACGGACCTTACGCTTAACGCACTTTCCTGGATGATCGGTGAGACTGATTCCATCTCCATCAGATCCAAGTCACTTGATTACAACTACCTGACCATCAGCGATTCCGATGCCCTCAAGATTAAGGTTTGCTTAATCGGCGTCATCCCGCTTATCTATCTCCTCTACGGTATAGATGAAGTTGTAAGAAGGAGGAAGAAAGCATGAAACGTACAAGGACAATGATTGTCGCAGTCATCGTACTGGTTGTACTGATTGTCGGCATATTTGTGGTAAACAAAGTAGAAAAGCATGTGGATTCCTTAAATTCAATTGATGAGGTAATCATCAGCCTAAACGGCGACGATGTTTCGAAGTTTGAATGGACGATTGACGGAGAAACACTCGGATTTGAGAAATCCGATGATACCTGGGTTGACCCTGACGATGCAAACTTCCCGGTAGACACCGAACTTATCACCGAATTTCTTGATGAATTCAGCGAGGTTCATGCAAGCTTTATCATCGATGACGTAGAGGACTACAGCCAGTACGGACTTGAAGATCCCGATGCATCGGTTACCTTCACTCTTTCCGAAGGTTCCCTTACGGTTGACCTCGGCTCCTATTCGGTAATGGACGAAAAAAGATATGTATCAATCGGTGACGGTAAAGTTTACCTGATTGATACGGACTTACTCGAAGACGTATCCGTTGAAAGAGACGACTTCATGCTGCACGACACGCTCACCGATATGACTCAGGTTACCGAATTTAAGGTTACAGGCGAGTTAAACACAGACCTTGTCTACGATGAAGAAGGTGTCTACACCTACACGGATATTTACAACTATTACATGGTTGAAAACGGAAATTATCTCCCCGTAGCCGACGATTCGGCAGAGGAATATATGGGAAACCTTTTAGATCTGTCATTTAAGACCTACGCTACCTATACCGCATCAAGCGAAGACTTGTCCGCATACGGACTTGACTCTCCCGCTCTTACGATTACGGCAGACGGATATGTAACGGATGCAGAAACCGAAGAAAATACCGATGTTTCGGAGACCGTTTACATAGGCTATGTGATTGATACGGAGACCGAGGTCGAAGAAGGTGAAGATCCCGCCAAGCTCGTTTATTTAAGGGTCGGCGATTCCGAAATCATCTACAGCGTTTCACAGACCGTTTACGATACTCTCATCAAGGGTACCTACAACGATATACGTCCTTCGGATCTTGTTTACATCGACGAGGAAACCGTGACGCAGGTAACCGCAGCCTTGGAAGATATCTCTTACCGGATTGACTACGTGGTTCCCGAAGAAGAAAAGGACGAAGAAGAAACCGCAAGAGAATATACCTTAAATGATTACTCGGTAAGCATTAACGGAATCATCTCGGCGCTTAACTCCTGCGATGTTCAGGACTTCGAACCCGAAAACGAAAAAGGAACTCTTGAGTTCAGTATTTCCGTAAAGCTTGACAGAGAGAAATACGATTCCGTTGAAGTAAGCTTCTACCGCTACGACGGTGATTACTGTCTTGCAGCTGTCAATGACGAAGAAATCGGTCTTGTAAACAGAAGTGAAATGACCGCGGTACGCGAAGCCTTCATGAGTGTTGTTCTTAACTTAGGGAAGGATGCCGAAGAAGCAGAAACGGTTACAGAATAAGATTTTAAAGATTTTGCATTACGTGAGGATCCCACTTTAAGGATTCTCACGTAATCTTTATATTTAAAGTTAAAAAAGAGTTTCGCTTGCGAAACTCTCATACGCCGAGCGCGGTCGCGTTAGCGACATTTACCCTACGCGCGAGTGCGCATCAGTGGCACGTAGTGCCTTTTTTTGCTATATAGGAGATTGCGGAGCAATTTCCTATATAGTAAAAAACCTGCCGGTTTTGTACCGACAGGTTCTTTATTTCAAAAAATCATTCTATGCATTCGCAAGCTCATCCGCAAGCCAATCCTTTATCTCGGGCTTGGACTTACCGAGCACGAAGGCTATCTCGCTTATGAAATTGTCCTCCATAACCTTGTAATACTTTTCATCCGTGGCGGTAGGCTTCTTGCCTTCTTCAAGACGTTTAACCTTACGAACATGGATATTCTTTATAAGGCCGGCGAGCTCATACAGATTGCAGCCTTTGATGATATCCTTGTAAACAAGCTCTCTGTGCTTCTCGTCTTCTATGACGGTTTCACTGATTGAAGGAAATTCCTGTACAAGCTTGTTGATGTCGTCTTCGGTATTGATAGGTCTCATTGCCAGGTCATTGTCCACAGGCACATAAACCTTACTGCCTGCCGTCTTAAGTGAAGAAAGAAAATAATACTGCTTATTCTTGTCCGCACCCGAAATCGCAATCGGACCGATACTCTTAATCTGGCATATACCGCCTGACACATGAACTACATACTCATCAACCTTATACATGTTTCCTCCTTCTTAAAAATTTCCCGTCTACCTAATCAGTATATCAAAAAAAGTCATTTTTTGTAAGATTAAAATTTCCTGCCGCGCAATGCCCGTGCAATGCCTGCGGGCCTTAAATGCCTATTCCGATCAAAGCATTCCGTTTTCCCTTAACTCTTTAATGTACCTTTCAAGGGCATCCTCCCACTTGGGAAGTCTTTCAAAACCTGCCTTTGTGAGTTTTTCTTTTGACATGCGGCTGTTAAAAGGTCTTACCGCCTTTGATACTCCGTATTCCGCTGTGGTAACGGGCTTAACCGTAACAGTGTCTATGCCTGCTGCCTTAAAGATCTGAACCGCAAAATCATACCAGGAAATAAAGCCCTCATTCGTCGCATGATAAATTCCGTACTTGTCGGTCTGAACCATATCAACCAAGAGACGTGCAAGGTCGTAAGTATAGGTAGGCGAACCGAACTGATCGTTTACAACCGTCAGGGTGTCGTGATTCTTTGAAAGATTCAGCATCGTCTTTACAAAGTTCTTTCCGTTTACGCCGAACACCCAGGCTATGCGCACGATGAAATATTTATCCAAAGTATTTATAACGGCATTTTCCCCGTCTCTCTTCGTAAGTCCGTAAACGCTTACCGGGTCCGTCGGATCATCGGGTTCAAAGGGACGTTCCCCCCGGCCGTTAAATACATAATCCGTGGAAATCTGTATCATCTTGATATCAAGCTTCTTGCAGGTACGTGCAATGTTTAAAGGTCCTTCGACATTCACACGTCTGCAAACCTCCGCATTGTCCTCCGCCGCATCGACTGCCGTATAGGCCGCACAGTGAATAACCGCATCGGGATGTGCCTCCGTAATGACCTTGTCGACACTTTCTTTATCCGTGATATCCATCTCATCGATGTCGACACCAACCGCTTCCATATTTCTTTTTTCAAGCTCTCTTACCACATCATAGCCAAGCTGACCCTTGACTCCCGTTACCAAAACCTTCATATCGTCTCCTTAAAAAAGTCTTATTTCAAAAGTAAGTTCCCGATCCTTTGATGAATCAAGCAAAAATTCATCATGAACCGGCGCACTCCAGGAATCGTCGCCTCCGACACCCATCTGTCCTTCCATGATACGTATCCAGGTGTAATTCCTCTCCGGAAGTTCATCGAGGTGCTCCGCATTGTCAAGTTCAAATGAGCTGTAGGGAAGGAAGCCGAGTTCAAAGGTGCCCTTTACGGGAGCAAATAACAGTCCGTGTCCTTCGGCGTTTGTAAACTTTGCATACCTTACACCTGTACGGTTACCCACTTCCTGAGGAATCAGGTAAGGCGTAAGGTTGTCGCCTACGGTTTCATTGAACACATCCGTATAAACGCCGTTATCCCTGTCGCGGTAATTTTCGCCCGGGCCCTTGCCGAAATACTCTACCGTGTCATATTCCTTTGAAACCTTCATTTCAAAGCCGTACAAAGGAAGGGTCGGCAAGCCTTCTTTTCCGAAGTATTTAATCGTTACTTCCATTCTTCCTTCCGGATATGCCTTGTAAAGGATTTCCGAATGAAGCGTCTCGTCGTCCGGATACCTGTAATCGTACCTTGCAAGGATGTACTCGCCCATATCCTTGTATTCGGTAAGCTTACCTATCTGGTAACGGCTGAGCGTATGCCAAATGCAGGCCTTTTTGTCAAGTCCGAAGCCCTTATCGTTGTCCGTATATGCCCTGAAGAAAGTAGGCATGGGAGGAAGCGTAACTATCTCCTTGCCCTTTGACTTAATCGAAACAAGCCCGGTCCTGCTTCTTCCGCCGTTTTTTTCAAACATGTAAGCACACTCTTCCGAAACGGCTCCGAAATTGGAAATTCCGTCGGCAACGTGCTTGAATTCCGCCTTTTCTGTGTCGGCAAGGAAAGGATTTGTGTCCGAAAGCCTTACGGACTCTCCGAAAGCAACCGTGTAACCGGCCTTTGCCCACTTCGTGTCGTGCTTTTCAAGCATTTCAAC
>CAZCPW010000092.1:0-5725 GCA_964499925.1 uncultured Lachnospiraceae bacterium | reverse complement strand
GCAATTTTATTTGGAATGTTGGCAGGCACTGCCTAAGTCCACAAAATTTCCTTTAAAATAGAAGTGGCACAGCTCATTTCTGAGCCATGCCACTTTTGTTTTTTATGCTGTTACGGTTTCTTTATCCTCGTCATCCTTTTTACGGATAAAGAACAAATATGTCAAAACCATCAGTACAATTTCGCAAAGCATGAATATCCAGTCAAGGTTGCAGCTTCCGAAAATTGCAAATACTAAGCTTGCAATCGAAATTGCCGCAGCTACAAATATAAAACTCACTCTGATATGTTTTCCTTTTTTCTTATTTCCTTCACAAGTTCATGCACCGTGGTACATGATACCATCTCTGATGGCTTTTCGTAACCGTTTCCAATGGCCTGTTCCAGCTTCTGTTGAGCAATTTTCAAAGCCTTATCCTCGTCTCCGGTCTCTACGATTTTGCGGTACATATCCTTGTCTGCCTTATCATAAACCTGACCGGTTTTGTTCTTATACAGCTCGCCAAATTTACTGCAACAAGTCCAAGACTCCTGAATGACAGGCATAATGCCAAAATAAGCATATAGCCAAATCTCAAAGCACGGGTTCGACCAACCAACTTCTACTCCTTTTTTCTTTGCATCTACAATAATGGCATCAAAATTTGGAACTTGATCTCTGTCAAATACAATCCAAGGCATTCTGTACTGAGCATCATAAACGGTAAGCTCCAAGCATTTATTTATGAGACCAACCGTCTTGGTTTCCACAACCTTGATTACAACTTTGTCCCTGATTTCATCTGGCAGACTGTTATAAAGTCCCTCAAAATAACATCTTTCAGTTCCCTGCGTATCTGTAACTATTAAATAATAGCCAAGCTCCGGTATTCTGGAATTTTCAGATCTTCTTTGGTCTCTTGACTTACGATTCCCCGTTCTGTCCTTCTTGGCCATATGTTACTCCTCCTTTAAAATATCAATCGTCTTAAGGGTAGGAATTGCTCCGTACTTGCCAAGCAGGTAGTTTTTCTCATAACTTTCATCCTTACGGATTCGGGCTCCGTCTTCATCTACGAAATCCGCGAGAGAATATAAGGTAGACAAGCCCTGATTATCCTTTTCGGTAAACCAGATTTCATCTCGTCTCAGAAGCTGATTGGAAAGCTGCCATGTATCATGAGTGGTAAATACGAGCTGTGCATGGTTAACATTTATCTCCGGATTAAGGAAAATCAGAATAAAGTTTCTGACCAAAAGCGGATGTAGCCTTGCATTAAGCTCATCTATAAAGTAAATACTTCCCTTCTTCAATACTTCTTGCAGTTCCGGATATAAAGCAAACATTTTAAGTGTTCCTGCGGATTCCATACCTAAAGGAATCCTTGCCATTTCATCTGAATCAATCATCTTGTGAAGAGATTCAATCTTAAATGTTGGCTCCTTAGACCCTTCTTCCGGCGGTACTTCCTCTATATTGAAATCCTTTATATTTTCATCAAAAGAAGCGAAATACTCAATTACCTTATTCTGAATATTCTTGTCTTCTACAAATCCCTTGGGCAGTCTCCTGGACAGAAAGAAATTGGTTACAACATCTCCAAAATCAGCAAATTCATTTGCCATAAACCAGTCCCTTACCAGCTTACACTTATCAATTTTTAACTTAGCTCCAAGAGAAATAATAAGCACCTGCTTTTCCAACGCAGCCTCAATATTTGCTCTTCCGGTCCTCTCTATACCTTGAATATCTAATTCATCCTCAGACCTGTAGAATATCGGTGAATACTTCCTTGCCGTCTTAGCCTTAGAATTTAACCACTCTTCTGTAATACCTTCCCTACCAATACAGAATCCGTAATTATATGACTTTTCCGTCTTATCTCCGGGTACCGTAAAATAAACCTCAAACAGTGACTCGGCATTTTCTGATACTGTATCAAACAAAAATGGTGTTGGTCTGCATTCTTCGAACTTTTCGGGATCATCACCATAATGAAGTGAATCAGCCACATATTGAGACATGTAATTAAATGCGCTATACACATTTGACTTTCCGCTTGCATTAGCTCCATAAATTGCTACCACCGGAAGAATTTTTTCACTTCCGACAGTAATGATTCTGTTATTAAATTCCGTCATCTTAGCTGCTGATAAATCTAACGTTGCATCATCTCTGAAGGATTTGTAATTCTTGAAATTAAATTGGATAAGCATTTTATTGCCTCACTTCGTTTTTCTTTTCAAATCTAAAATAACACCTTTTTCGTGCCAAATCAACACTCAGATGCGGATATTTCTCATTTTGATGTATTGCTTTGTTAAAATCATTCATTTATACAGAAAGTGGCACAGCTCATTTCTGAGCCATGCCACTTTTGTTTTTTATGCTGTTACGGTTTCTTTATCCTCGTCATCCTTTTTACGGATAAAGAACAAATATGTCAAAACCATCAGTACAATTTCGCAAAGCATGAATATCCAGTCAAGGTTGCAGCTTCCGAAAATTGCAAATACTAAATTTCCTATCGTGGTTGCCGCAGCTACGAGTATAACGCTCTTCTTTTCTCTCTTTCCGAGAATCAAAGCTGCTACCAATCCAAAGACTGTAAGTCCCAAGATTACCCAATGGTTAAAGCACGAAACCGTCTCGTCCTCAGCCATTAAGGTTCCATCATCGCCAATCATTGATGCAAGAGGTGTTTCCTCATCTTCATAGATGATCTGATACGTGGTGTCAGCTTTTCCTTTTTTCGAAGCAAACTTTGTGCTGTCATTACTTTCGTTCTTTAATATGGTAATTCCGTCTTCACCTACAGTTACAAGATAATGAGTTCTGCCTTCCTTCTGAAGATCTTCCGGAATGTTAAATTCAATATGCGAGTCATCCGACTGCACGTAAGGACCGGTTTTAATATTTTCATCACGCTTTATGATTTCATCAACTGCGCCGCTGATTGTGTCCTTTGTCTCATCGGGAACATCCTTGTCATCTACAACGCTGCCACTGCCCGAATTTCCACTGGGATTTTCTTCCTTTTTATCTTCTGAGTTTCCGCCTGGAATCTCATGTCAATACTCCTTTTTGCATATGCTATAATTCAAGATACTTGTTAAATTTTTAGACGAAAAAAGCATGCACCAGACATGTGTTAAATACACATGTAGATGTATGCCTTCGTCAATTTCTATTTACTAAAAGAAGAACAGTTAAACCGCTGTGCTGTGCTGTGCTGTGCTGTGCTGTGCTGTGCTTAACGATTATCATGCTTTCAAACATAACGTTCAACCGATTTCCCCTTCTTTGTAGTATCTTAAGTATGCGGTTAAAAGATTAATCTTTAATTAAATTCGACGCTTGTCAGCAAAAATTAAAGGACTCAACTTTATAATTTTCCTTCTAAAAGTCTGTACCACATACGGGCATTCCTGAATTTCATCCAAAACAAGGATAGTCTTGCCGGGTTTGAAAACAATGATTACAATTTTTTCAAGGGACTTTTCAATGGATGTTATAACTTTTTCAAGGGACTTTATTCCGTAATTTGCTCTAATCTTTTAAACATCCGACAGGCACAACCTTAACTCCGTTTTCAGTCGTATATCCCATCGTCTGAGTTGCGCAAATAATTATTAAAGCAGACGGTTCCCTGTAAACAGCACTCGGATGTTTTGAATCCTTCAAAGCATCCATGTTGTGTTTTTTTATCACGTTCCGGAACTTTAAAAGCGATTTTTCAGCTTCTGCGATTTTGTTAGCTCCGACTTTAATTTCTATAAGAGCGTACCGCCCATCAGCCATCTGATAGACCGCATCTGCTTCCAATCCGGTGTCATCGGCATAATGTAAAATCCTTGCATTATGTGTTTCGGCATAAACTATCAAGTCTCTTATCACAAGATTTTCAAAAACATGTCCGAAAAGATCCAAATCATTGTAAAAATATTCCGGTCCGATACCTAGTGCCGCTATACCGATTGATGGATCGACAAATATATGTTTTTTGCTGCTTCGAATTGCGGTTTTTGACCGTATCTGCGGTGTCCAAGCATCGATATCCTTAATAACAAACAGTTCTTCAAGTTTTTCAACGTAAGAGTCAAGTGTTGCATCCGTTACATTCTGTGTAGAGCGAACGTCCGCATAAATGCTTGTTTTTTTTGCCTTAGTCGCCATATTCCTTGCATATGACCAAAGAAGCGTTCTTACCCATTCCGGATTCCTTTTTTTCCCGTCGATTGCACTAATATCAACCTGATATATCTGCCTATAATAATCCTTTGCAATTTCCAATTGGGATGATTTTTTGGAGAGTGCCAGACACCTCGGCCACCCGCCTCGACAAGATGCAAAAAAAATATCCTCTATGGAAATTGTTGAACTTACCCCGTCAAAATCATACTTTTCATCTTCTACAATTCGGGATAAAGATATGCTTCCATTTGACTCACCGGTCTCCCACAAAGTCATAGGATACATCGTAAGTTCTGAAATTCTTCCTGTTCCGGTATGCGGAGTATCAACCTTTTTGCTTGAAGATCCTGTCAGGTAATATTCTCCCACATTTTCCGGAAAATCATCACAATCCTTCCTTATTGTTCCCCATATTTTAACTGCATCTTGCCATTCATCAAACAGTATTGGCTTTTCATTCTTTAAGAAAAGATGCGGCGCTGTTTCCGCTACAGACAAGTAACCTGCACGCTTTTCTTCATCTTGAAATTCAATTACTGTTTTACATCTCTCCTTTGCCGTCCTTGTCTTGCCGCTGCCCTTTGGACCTATTATGTTAATTGCATTAAAAGCTTCACTTCGTTTGTCTATTTCATCATCTACTAAACGCCTTATATATTCCATAGCTTCGAATCCTTACTGTTTTTATGCCTTAGTAACATTATGATAACCGTAAAATTAAGTATTTGCAAGATTCGTTTTGGATTTTTCGGCAATTTTGTTTCTGATTTTTCGGCTGTTTTATTTTGGTTTTTTCGGCGGTTTTGTTTTGAATTTTTCGGAATTGGAAGAGTAAGCAATTCCGTGACCTTTGAATAGTTTCCCTGATTATCAGTTATTTCTTCTTTTTTCATTTGTACAAAGCAAAAGAGCATCCGTATAAACCGAATAAAGACAATTTCCGCAAAGATAATCTTTATTGCATTTTGCACATATTCTAGCCCGTATCCCCATTTTAGTCTCTGTGGTACCGCAGTCCTCACATGTCCAAAGTGGACAATCATTCAGTGCGCTTACAACCGGCATTCCATCGTGATAACATGTACCGCCGGCTACACTGTCAAGTTCATCATCTGTAAGCTCACCGGGCTTACCCTGAACTGACTTTACAAAACATTCAAGTTCAGCTTCATCTGCATCACATTCATGCGCTTTTAAAAACTCCACCGACTTATGCTCGTTTATAGCCTTCATAAAATCAGTTTTGAGCTTTTCGTCGCATTTACACTCCTCGTACAATTCTTCCAAGGTCTTCATACTTTTCTTCCTCCTGATATGAGTCGGTTTTAATGCTGTTTACATAATACACGATGAACCGTAACCTAAACGTAACCGATGATCTCACTGCTTTATTTTTGTGTACTTCCAAGGATCCTTACCATTTTGAAACTGCAATAAGCGTTCACACTTTTTCTTATAAAGTTCTTTTAGCGGCGAAATCCTGATACGGCGCTCTTCGACGTCCTGCTCATATATTGAAAAATCCATTTCGGTCTTATCCATATCAACCAGC
>CAZCPW010000091.1:0-5857 GCA_964499925.1 uncultured Lachnospiraceae bacterium | reverse complement strand
GGAAAAAGAAACTTATAATCTTTACCATAAATATAGAAGATTTCGAAATAAAAATTAGGTAAATTCAACTAATTTCGGAGGGAAAATGTATTCATTTCACGCGGCACTTATCACGATGGCATACCTTGCGGACTTACTGCTTTTGGTACCTATATATACAAGATCCAAGTTTGACGGATCCAAACGGAAAAAGAAACTTTTATGGAAGGGCGCCTGTGTGGGACTTCCGTTCTTAGTACTCGTAATTGAAACCATACTTGCCGGCTTTTCAAAGGAACTGACAGTTTCCAATTATATATTGATACTTGCGATGCTTCTTTGCGGACTCGGAGATATTATCCTTGAGATAAAGTTTGTAAGGGGCGGGATACTGTTCTTCTTCGGACATGTGGGCTATATAGTTTCGATGATACTGCTGACAGAGAAGATGAACCCTTCGGTCTTTCTGGTGTTTGCGCTCATGATAGCAATCGGGACACTGCTTACCGTTTGGAAGTTAAGTAAAAAGTACAGGTTTTACCTAATCGTATACAATATCGCAATCAGCGGAAGCTTTGCTTTCTCTCTGCCCCTGATCATGACGGGAAAGCCCGCACTCGTGCTTCTCGGACTCGGCGCCTGCTTCTTAATGGTTTCCGACTGGCTCCTTGCAAGGAACAAAAAGTACGGAAACACCTTTACCTGGTCGCTTATTTCACTTCTTTTTTATTTCGGAGGGCAGGTACTTATTTCGGCGTATCCGTTCTTGATGTAGTTAAAAAGTGCTCTGCTTGCGAAACGCGTGTGCCTGATGCAGTTATTCCGGCAACGTATACATTCAACAGAAAGCAGCACATCAAAACCCCGGGGCCATTAACCCCGGGGTTCATTTTACTTCTTAAATCCGGATCTCTTTCTCTGAAGGGAATCAAGGATTTTCTTTCTGATACGAAGCTTTGTGGGAGTTACTTCCAAAAGCTCGTCGGTATCGATAAAGTCAAGAGCCTGCTCAAGGCTTAAAATCTTGGGAGGGGTAAGTCTCAAGGCTTCGTCTGCGGATGAAGAACGAGTGTTGGTAAGCTGTTTCTTTTTGCATACGTTTACCTCGACGTCTTCGGACTTACCTGTCTGACCGATTACCATGCCGCCGTAAACCTTTTCACCGGGTCCGATGAAGAGGATACCGCGTTCCTGCGCATTGAAGAGTCCGTAGGTAACGGCTTCGCCTGATTCGAAAGCGATAAGTGAACCCTGGCTCCTGTAGGCAATGTCACCCTTATAGGGAGCATAGCCGTCGAATATCGTGTTGATGATGCCGGTGCCCTTGGTATCCGTCATGAAGTCGCCGCGATAGCCGATGAGTCCGCGGGAAGGAATGGAGAAGATAAGACGGGTGTATCCGCCGCTTGCGTGACCCATTTCGCGAAGCTCGCCCTTACGTCCGGAGAGTTTTTCGATAACTGCACCCGAATATTCCTCGGGAACGTCTACGTAAGCTACTTCCATAGGCTCCAAGCGCTTGCCGTTCTCGTCGGTCTTATAAAGAACCTCGGCCTTGCTGACTGCAAATTCGAAGCCTTCACGACGCATATTTTCAATAAGAACGGAGAGGTGAAGCTCACCGCGGCCGGAAACCTTGAAGCGGTCGGTCGAGTCGGTTTCTTCAACTCTTAAGGAAACGTCGGTGTTTAATTCTCTAAATAAACGGTCACGAAGGTGACGAGAGGTTACGAATTTTCCTTCAAGACCGGCAAGAGGAGAGTCGTTTACGCAGAAGTCCATTGCGATGGTAGGCTCGGAAATCTTCTGGAAAGGAATGGGATTGGGAGCGTCTACGGAGCAAAGAGTGTCACCGATGTGAATGTCGGCAATACCGGAAATCGCAACGATGGAGCCGATGTTTGCTTCCTTGACTTCTACCTTATTTAAACCGTCAAACTCGTAGAGCTTGGAGATTTTTACTTTTTTCATCTTGTCGGGCTCGTGGTGGTTGACGATTACAACCTCCTGGTTAACGGCAACCTTACCGTTATCAACCTTGCCGACACCGATTCTTCCTACATACTCATTGTAGTCGATGGTGGAGATGAGTACCTGAGTGCCCGCATCGGGATCGCCCGTGGGTGCGGGAATATAGTTAAGGATAGTATCGAAAAGGGGCATCATGTCCTTGCCCTTTTCTTCATAATTAAGAGAAGCGAAGCCTCCCTTTGCGGATGCAAAAACAAAAGGACAGTCAAGCTGTTCGTCCGTTGCGTCAAGCTCAAGAAGCAGTTCAAGCACTTCGTCGATGACTTCCTTGGGACGAGCCTCGGGACGGTCAATCTTGTTTACGCATACGATAACGGGAAGGTTAAGCTCCATTGCCTTTCTGAGTACGAACTTTGTCTGGGGCATGGGACCTTCAAAAGCGTCTACCACAAGGATTACGCCGTTTACCATCTTAAGTACACGCTCAACCTCTCCGCCGAAATCGGCATGGCCGGGGGTGTCGATGATGTTTATTTTTGTACCCTTGTACATAACGGCGGTGTTCTTTGAAAGAATGGTGATGCCTCTTTCACGCTCTATATCGTTTGAGTCCATGACACGTTCGGCCACTTCCTGGTTTTCACGAAAAACGCCGCTCTGCTTTAAAAGCTCGTCTACAAGGGTGGTCTTGCCGTGGTCTACATGGGCTATGATTGCTACGTTACGAATGTCTTTTCTTTCCTGCAACATAAAAGTTCCTCTTCATATTTAAATGCATACTTAGTCAACCCACGCATTATATCACCGCAAAATTAACCTTACAATGGAAAAATAAACAAAATTTAAGCAATATACACAAAAACAATATACGAAAATCGGTAAAAGAACGCATTGACAGTATTGCTTTGCTATGCTACATTGACAAAGTAAAAACACACATAAGCACGGTAGAGGTTGCGTCCAACAAGAGTACTTAGGCTGATGCGTCGAGCGCAGGAGAGGCTTAGGAAAAGGGAAGGACGCCGAAGGAGTACGGTATCGGGCCGTATGTCCTGGGCATACGTTTAATAAGCGTATGACTGTCATCCCGAATGGGATGGGGAGCTATCAGAAAACGTTAGGATCTTAACCGGAGCTTTTTTGAAGTTCCGGTTTTGTTATGCACATTTGGGCGGCCGGCGATACACGGACTTGCTCATTTCTTCGCAAATATACAAACGCTTTTCTTTTTAGGCCGATGCTGCAAAGGAGGATTTTATGAACAAACCAATTTTTACAGGCGCTGCAGTTGCACTTGTGACACCTATGTGTCAGGACGGCTCGGTTAATTACGAAAAGCTTGACGAGCTGCTCGATTTCCAGATTGAAGGAGGCACCGACGCAATCGTTGCCTGCGGTACGACCGGTGAGGCCTCGACTCTTTCGCACGAAGAGCATTTAAACGTAATCAGACATACGGTAAAGAAGGTAGGCGGACGTGTTCCCGTTATCGCGGGTACCGGCTCAAACAGCACCGAAACCGCCATTTACCTGTCAAAAGAAGCTGAAAAAGCAGGAGCCGATGCACTGCTTTTAGTTACTCCTTATTATAATAAGGCTACCCAGAAGGGCCTCATTGAACATTTTGTAAAGACCGCAGAGGCAGTTAAGATTCCCTGCATTCTTTATAATGTTCCTTCAAGAACGGGCTGCAACATCTTACCCGCAACCGCAAAGAAGATCAACGAACGCGCAAAGAACGTAACCGCCATCAAGGAAGCAAGCGGAGATATTTCGCAGATTGCACTCCTTGCTTCCATCATGGATGAAGACTTTACCATTTATTCGGGAAATGACGATCAGATTGTTCCGATTCTTTCTTTGGGCGGTAAGGGCGTTATTTCCGTCCTTTCCAATGTGGCACCGCGCCAGACTCACGACATAGTTGCAAAGTACCTTGAAGGTGATGTAAAGACTTCCTGCAAGCTTCAGCTTGAGGCAATTGATTTAATCAAGAGTCTCTTCTGCGAGGTAAATCCTATTCCCGTTAAGGCTGCTTTAAACCTTATGGGTATGGAGGCAGGACCTTTAAGACTTCCTCTTACCGAGATTGACGGAGCAAACGAGGAGAGACTTAAGACTTCCCTTATCAACTACGGCATCAAGCTTCACGACGGCGCCGTTATCAAATTTAACGATCTGACAAATGATTAAGGTGGGACTATGACAAGAATAATAATGCATGGCTGTAACGGTAAGATGGGGCAGGTAATCACCGACATTGTGGCAGGTGATCCGGATGCCGAAATCGTTGCGGGAATTGATATAACGGGTGAAAAAAGAAACGATTATCCGGTATTTGCGGATGCCGAAAGCTGCGACGTCGAAGCAGATGCGGTGATAGATTTTTCTTCCTACAAGGCTACGGATGGGCTGCTTAAGTGGTGCGATGAAAAAAAGCTTCCGCTTGTTCTTTGTACAACGGGGCTTTCGGAAGAGCAGATTGAAAAAGTAAAAGAATATTCAAAGTCCTACGCAATTTTAAGAAGCGCAAATATGTCACTTGGTATTAATATGCTCCTTAAAGAGTTAAAGAACGTGGCAAACGTGCTTGCCCCTGCGGGATTTGACATTGAAATTGTCGAGAAGCATCACAACCAGAAACTGGATGCTCCGTCGGGAACCGCACTTGCGCTTGCAGACAGTATTAACGAATCTCTGAATATGGAGTATAATTATAAATACGACAGGACTCTTACAAAGGAGAAGAGGGACCCGAAGGAAATCGGAATCTCTTCCGTGAGAGGCGGTTCGATCGTAGGGGAACACGAGGTAATATTTGCGGGACGCGATGAAGTAGTTACGATTACCCACACCGCATACTCAAAGGCAATATTTGCAAACGGAGCGGTCAGCGCCGCAAAGTTTTTGAAAGGAAAGCCTGCGGGACTCTACGATATGGGGGATGTAATCGGGTAGGCTAAGGAGGAATTTGTGAAGTTTCGACCTTGTATTGATATTCACGACGGATTTGTAAAACAGATAGTAGGTTCAAGCCTTAATGACGAAAAGGGTACGGTTTTAGAAAATTTTGTCTCCGAAAGGGATGCGGCGTATTATGCGGATTTATTTAAGAAAGACGGCATACGCGGAGCTCACGTAATAAACCTTAACGGAAAGAATTCGGACGGGTATCATTCAAGCAAGGCTGAGGCTTTGAAAGCCTTAAAGGAATATCCGGGCGGACTTCAGATAGGCGGTTCGGTGACTTCGGTAAACGCAAAGAGTTACATAGATGCGGGCGCGAGCCATGTAATCGTTACGAGCTATGTATTTAAGGACGGAGAGATTTTATTTGATAATCTTCGTGCGCTTAGGTATGCGGTCGGAGCGGACAAGGTGGTGCTTGATTTAAGTGCCAGGAAGTCGGGGCGCGACTACTACGTGGTAACCGACAGATGGCAAAAGTTTACGAACTTCCGTGTGACACCCCAGGTCTTTAAGAATCTTTCCGAGTATTGCGACGAATTTTTGGTGCACGCCGTCGATACCGAGGGCAAGGGCGAAGGGATAGACGGCAATCTTATCAAAATTCTTGCGGACGCGAGAAAGTCCGTAAATCGTGAGATTACCTACGCCGGCGGAATATCTTCCTACGATGACATCAAGGCTGTAGATACTGTTTCAAACGGCACTCTTAATTTCACCGTCGGAAGTGCGCTTGACCTGTACGGCGGGAGGCTTTCGTATGAGGAGCTAGTTAAAAAATATAAGTAAGAATCAGACTCCGAAAGGGTATACGACTTTCGGAGTTTTTTCGTTCTTTTTTTATTCTTTTATGTTATACTTTTTTTTAAAAAAGAAATGAGGTGCTTATGAGCGTAGCGGACAGAATTTTTATTGATATGTGCAATGATATACTTGAAAA
>CAZCPW010000090.1:0-5907 GCA_964499925.1 uncultured Lachnospiraceae bacterium | reverse complement strand
CCCTCCTTGGCTCTCCCTTTGGGAGAGCTGTCACCGAAGGTGACTGAGAGGGCTATAGCTGTCACCGAAGGTGACTGAGAGGGCCCTCTCCGACCTCGCTGCGCTCGGCCACCTCTCCCAAGGGGAGAGGCGAGTAGTACAACATTATTCTTATCTTCACATCACATTTCTCATTGTGTGAATTATTTATTTCCATATCGTACTTTGTCAAAATTTGAATTTCTTTCTCACTTTCTGAAAATAAAAACTGTTTTGTATACGTCCTGACTGTAAGCATCCCGAACGGAGTGTTGTAATCGGTGATATGTTCTTTGCCTTTTTCTAAATGCATGACCGACGTGAGGGCACCTTTTTTGGTGATTTCAAGGAATGATGAGTCAAACTTTAAAAGGGTCTTTACAGTCTCGCCGTCTTCCGTGACTTCCTCGAAAGATACGAATTTTTTCCCGTTTCGTTCATACATCTTGCCGCTTGCTTTCGTATCAAGCTTCATTTCTTCGCCTTCGGCTGTGTGACGGGATCTGATATCAATAAAAACTTCTTTTTCCAAATTATTGTTCCTGCTCTGACTGCTTGTGCAACTGATTCAGTATGGACTGCTCCTGATGGTCGATGTGTTCTCTTGAAGCCTCCGAAGCCTCATGGGCATCTCCTTTAAGAATGGCATTCATGAGTCTTTCATGCTCGGATATAAGCCTTTCGTGCTGGGACGTATCCTTTATGTATTCATATCTGTAGCGGTACATCTGCTCCGCAAGGTTATTGATGATGGCGACCATTCTGTCATTGCCGGTCGCTTTGATGATGATGTCATGGAAGGCAACGTCGGAATGAGCAATCCGTTCATTGTCCTTGGAAGCGACAGCTTCTCTGAAATCCGAAAGGGCAGCTTTTAAGTGTTCTTTTTCCTCGTCTGAAATACGCTCGCAGGCAAGAAAAGCGCAAAACGAATCAAGTGCTCTTCGAACTTCAAGTACATCCTTGAGCCCCTTTTCCGAAATCTCGGCTACGACGGCGCCCTTTCTCGGCACATTCGTGACAAGCCCTTCCGCTTCAAGCATCCTAAGTGCATCACGAACCGGCGTACGGCTCACGCCAAGACGTTTGGACAAGTGAATCTCCATAAGCCTTTCACCCGGCTTTAACTCGCCTGTCAGGATGGCACTTCTAAGCGTTTGAAAAACCACATCCCTCAGCGGCAAAAGATAATTTGAATTAAGCGACAAGTCGGTCATAAACTCCCCTTTTGTTACTGTTAAGCTAATGTATACGTGCGTCCCACAAAGAAACCGGGATAACTTTCTTTAAGTCTTTGCTCTCCCTTTAATAATAAAGCTTCATCATTAAAAATTCCGAAAACCGTTGGCCCGGAGCCTGTCATGATTGAATTTAAAGCTCCGGTGTCAAGCATGGACTTTTCAATTTCTCCTATTACAGGATGAGCGCTCTTCGTAACGCTCTCCAAGGTATTTCCCAGAAGCTTAGCAGTCTTCAAAATATCCTCATCCTCTAAAGCTTCTGCCATTTCGTCAACATCCGGATGATAGGGGTGTGTCTCTTTATCATATGCTACATAAACATCCTTGGTAGAAACAAAAATATTCGGCTTACAGATAAGAACTTTTAATCGCTTTGGACCCTTAAGGGGTGAAAGCTTCTCTCCGATGCCCTCACAGAGAGCCAAGCCGCCTTCCACGCAAAAAGGAACATCGGCTCCGATTTTTACAGCAATTTCACGAAGCTCGTCGTTTGAAAGGCCTAAATCAAAGAGCCTGTTTAATCCGCGAAGTGCGGCCGCGGCGTCGGCGCTTCCGCCCGCCATGCCTGCCGCAATGGGAATGTTCTTTTTCAAAGATATGTTTACATCAAAGGTTCTTCCGACAGCTTCAGAAAGCTTATTTGCAGCCTTTATGACAAGGTTGTCACTGCCTTCCGCCTGCTCTTGGTTTAGCATTTCGTCGTCTGTCGTAAGCCTTACTCCGGATTCGCCCTTTTCAAAACTTAACTCATCGCAAAGTTCAAGCGTCTGCATGATCATCCTGACATCATGATAGCCGTTTGCGCGTTTCCCGGTAATGTCGAGAGAAAGGTTTATTTTTGCATGTGCTTTTTCAAAAATCATTTATGAATCCTCGTATTTAAGGTTTATATTTAAATAAAATTTTAACATAGTATAATTCAACGCTCAACCCGCCCTTGCCCTCGAATGTCAAGTTTCCAAATACATATATTGTTCTTTTTGCCTCATTGCATTGTTCTTTCTATCTTGATGTCTATCTTGACATTTGCTACAATGTTGACATCAAATAGCGGAAACGGAGGTAACTTTATGGAATACGTAGATGTTAAAACGGCAGCTGCACGCTGGGGATTAACCGAAAGGCGTATTACGGCACTTTGCAGAGACAATCGAATTGCCGGTGCGAAAAAGAAGGACGGTTTATGGCTCATTCCCGAGAACTCCGAAAAACCGGCGGACGGACGTAAAGACAAATATGGACGTGTTGCCGGCTCAAATGTTAAATTGCCTTTGCCTATTGGCGTGTCCGATTTTAAGGAGCTGGTTTCGAACTACTATTATGTCGACAAAACGCTGATACTCAAAGATTTTATTGATTCAAAGCCCAAGGTTTCCCTTTTTACCCGTCCGAGACGTTTCGGGAAGACCCTGACGATGGACATGCTAAAAACCTTCTTCGAAATCAGTGACACCGATACCTCTAAATATTTCATGGATAAAGAAATATGGAGCCGTGGCGAAGAATATCGCCGAGAGCAGGGAAAATATCCGGTCATCTTTGTTACATTTAAAGATATTAAGTTTGCCTCTTGGGAGCAAACTTATAATGCAATTCGTGAAATTATCGCAAATGAGTACCTGCGTCATGACATCTTGCTTACAAGCGACAGATGTAACGAATATGAGAAGGACTATTTTCGAAAAGTTGTTGACGGTTCAATCACCGAGGTAAGTATGTCCAGAGCTTTTGCCGAGCTTTCGCGTATGCTTCACAAGCACTATGATTGCCCTTCCGTCATCATCATTGACGAATATGATACGCCAATTCAGCAAGGCTATACGGACGGATACTATGAACAGGTTACAGGATTTATGCGTAATCTCTTGTCTGGGGCTTTCAAGGACAATTCCGACCTTTCCTACGGATTCTTAACCGGTATTCTCCGAGTGGCAAAAGAAAGCATTTTCAGCGGCCTTAACAACCTTAAGGTAAATTCCGTTCTTGAAGAACGCTACAGCGAATATTTCGGTTTTACCAAAAGCGAAATCAAAGATATCATGAAGTATTATGATCGAACAGATAAATATGAAGAAATCTGCGAATGGTATGACGGATATCGTTTCGGCAACACGGAAATCTTTAATCCCTGGTCTGTTTTAAATTATTTGGACGAAAATTGTAATGCAAAGGCTTACTGGCAGTCCACCGGGGATAACAGCATCATCCGCCGGATTGTAGCGGAGGCAGACGATGAAACCGTGGACAATCTTCGCAAGCTGATGCAGGGGCAAAAGATTTCTTCATACGTAGATACTTCTGTTATTTATCCGGAAATCAGGAATAACCCGACAACAATTTACAGTTTCCTGCTTTCCGCCGGCTATTTAAAGGTTTTAAAGAAAGATGAGCTTCATGACGACAATGCCATCTGCGATATTGCCATTCCCAACAAAGAAATCTTTTTTGTTTATGAAAAAGAAATCCTTTCCGCACTTACAAATGTAATTTCACAATCAACTGCCATTGCGATTAAAGAGGCAATTGTAATGCAGAATGTTCCCAAGCTGCAGAACAGTCTGCAAGAGTTGCTGCTCAAATCCGTCAGTTCCTTCGACTATGCCCACGAAAATTTTTATCATGGACTCGTCTTGGGAATTTGTGCAATAATGAATAACTTGTATCGTATGGATTCCAACAGAGAGTCGGGGCACGGCAGATATGATATTCAGCTTAGCCCCTATGATAAGAAAATGCCGGGTATTATCATAGAGCTAAAGGTTTTAAAGGAAAATATTGCCGAATCTCACATTGAAAGCGAACTTGAAAATTCTGCAAAAGAGGCTCTGTTGCAAATCAACCGGCAGCAATATGTTACAGCAATGAGACAGGAAGGCGTCACCCGCTTCTTTAAAATCGGGGTTTCTTTTTATAAAAAACGCGTCAAGCTGATAAGCGAGTCAGAATAAACTGTTATTTAAAAATCACGAGTTTTGTCTTAAGAACATGAAAACCGCCGCAAATCGTTACTCACGGTTTGCGGCGGTTAAAGGGTTTCATTATTCTGCGTCTTCGTTCATCAGCTTGTCAAACTTTTCAAGTACGGCATCGTAGGTCTTTTGAGAAATCTCGGGAAGTTCTCCGCCCCAGGTCTTCTCAGCCTGCTCATAGCCTTTTTTGAAGGCTTCCTTCATGTCTTCAAGCTTTGAAGTGTCGCCGCCTGTCAAGGCAACGGCAAAGTCAATGATGCGATCCGAGGTCTGCTTGACTCCGAAGTATCCGTCTTCGGAAATATCTTCCTGAGCCTGTGCCTTCGTAGCTGCATCTACGGTAAAGTTTCCTTGGCTTAGGAAACTCCACATATCCGTTGCGTTTGCATAGGCCGTACCCTGCTTGGTAATGAGCTGGGTTACGATTTCACGAAGTTTTTCGGTCTGTGCCTGAGCATCCGACTTTAACTTTTCGATAAGCTCTGCATTTGCCTTGTAGGTAGATGTGGGGATTTCAAGCGACGGCTCGTAGACAACGCCGCTTTCTGTCGAACCGGTGTTAACCGATTCTTCCGAGTTGGTCTGCGACTGTGCTACAGTCTTCGTAGTATATGAATACGACTGGTAGCTATCAATCGAACCGGTAATTCCGTTTACACTCATGATTGATCCTTTCTGCGGGAAAACCCGACTTATGTAAGGTGCATCCGTGCACCTAAAAATACACTTCTGAATTCTCTATCGGCAGTTTTTACAAAAACTTTATAGCTGAATTAAATAATTTCGCAGAGCACTTGAATTTTGCAAGATTGGCACGGCTTTAAGCAAAACACCCCTGCCAATCTTGAATTCTCCATATATCTGTGATATAAAATTCAATATTGTTGTGCTTTGAAAAGCACAATCGGGAGCTAATATGAAAAATCGTTTTTTATGCATTGCGATGGCGGGGCTCATGGCACTTGGCATGATATCCTGCGGTAATCCGGGCTCGCCGGATGAATTTAAGATTACAACAGACAATGTAGATGAATATATAGTGACCTTGGGCGATTTCTCAAATCTTTCCTCGGAGGCGGTCAAGACGGAACTTGACGATGCCATGGTTTCGTACTATGCGGACGATTATTACAACTCGCTTGCACTTGAAACCGAGGGGCTTACGGACGAGGACGGAAATCCCGTTCCCATGACTGACGATGCAATTGCAAAGCTTAACAGCACAGCATATTCGACGGTTTCGGAGTTTATGGTCTTTGTGCGCAAGACGGTTCAGAATTACATCGACTACACGTATGAAAATGAAATTGTTTATGATGCAATCAATGAGATAGTTGCGTCATCGACGTTTAATGACCTTCCGGATGAGCTCATAGATGCTCAGGCTGAGTATGTAAAGACCGATTTTCAGGATGCCGCGGACTCCTACGACGTGAGCATTGAAGAGTATTTAAAGTACGGCGGCACGACTCTTACGGAGATGGCAACCTCCTACGCCAAGGAAAATATCGTATATGTGAAGCTTGCAAAAGAGCTCGGCTACGGCGGCCTTGAAGAGGATGAGATGAACTCAAAGGTTTTTGATTATTTACTTGAACATACAAGTGTCAATTAAGGAGCATACAATGGAACTTACGGATATCAGACTTATATTTAAGGAAAAAGAAAAATACATCGGC
>CAZCPW010000089.1:0-5924 GCA_964499925.1 uncultured Lachnospiraceae bacterium | reverse complement strand
AATACGAACCGTCTTCAAGTTTCACTATCTGCTCGGATTCGTCCTCGTCATACTCGTCTCTTATCTGTCCGACAAGTTCTTCCAAAAGGTCCTCAAGCGTAATCATACCGACTGTTTCGCCGTATTCGTTGTTTACAAAGGCAACGTTCTTCATGGAAGTACGCATTTCCATTAAGAGGTCGTTTGTCTTCTTAAATTCATAGGTGAAATATGCTTCTCTTAAGAATTTTGAAACCGCAAAGGCATTCTGATCCTTTACAAGTATCAAATCCTTTACGTTTATAAAGCCTATGATATTGTCCGTTTCCTTGCGATATACCGGAAGTCTTGTATACATAGACTCTCTGAATACCTTCATGACCTCTCTATAAGAAGCGGTCTCCTCTATTACCGTCATGTCGATTCTCGGAATCATGATATCCTTGGCAACGGAATCGCTGAAATCGAATACGTTGTTGATGATCTGATGCTCATCCGACTCGATAACACCGTCTTCCTTTGAAAAATCCACGTAGGACCTAAGCTCCGACTCGGTAATCGTAATATCATCCGTCTTGTTCTGTCCTAACAAAAACAGTATAAAGTCGGCCATTTTCTCGATTACAAAAACAATCGGAAAAAGAACGATTATCATCACACTTAAAGCAGGTGCAAACGCAAGCGCAAGGTCGTCCGATTTTCTCCTTGCAAGTGTCTTGGGCGTAATCTCGCCGAAAATCAAAATAACAATTGTAAGTACTCCGGTAGCAATCGAAATATATGCATTACCCCAAATATCCATTGCAACAACAGTTGCAATAGACGAAGCACTAAGGTTAACGATATTGTTGCTGATAAGAATCGTGGTAATGACCTTATCGTACTTGTCAATCAGCTTTGAAAGCGTCTGAACGTGCTTACGTCCCTCTTCCTCCATCGTACGAAGCTTCACCTTGGTAATCTGCGAAATCGCGGTTTCGGCCGAAGAACAAAAAGCCGATAAAATAACTAAAACAACAATAACAATAATCTTAAATATACTGTCCGGGTCCAAAAAATAACTCCTTTCAAATAAGTGCAGGGTTTTCAATTCCTGTTATAATAGGTTCCCTGCAACATGTAACTGCGGCTCTGTAGCCAACTCCTGCATCAATTTCAATAGCATAAGCTATTCTCACGTTTCTGTCAAAAATTTTAATTTTGTCAGTGTTTCTTTCATATGTGATATTCTTAAAATCACATGAAATGCCCATGCCCGAAAGCTTTGAGCAGCTTTCCTTTATCGCCCATACGAGGTTAAATTTATCCGAAATATCGGAATTTTTGTTTATCTCCTCTTCCGAGCAGATTCTTTTTATCAAAGAATCATTTACTTTGACTTCCCTTTGTATGTCACATCCGATTTCTTCATCTGACAGACAAAGAAAAATCTTATCCCCCGAATGCGACAGATTGAAAAAGAAATCCATGCGATTTCCTATATAAGGCTTTCCGTTTTCTTTGTACCGAATGTCCTTTGAAGATATCCCGTACTCGTTAAGTGCCTTATAAAGAAGGACTCCCGTACAAAGAAGCTTTAATCGTTCCCTGTCGTTCTTTGTACTTTCAATCCTTGATAAACGCTTAGGCTCAATGAGGGAAGCGTACTTTTCCAAAAGAGATTCAAAAATGGCTCCCTCAGTGTCCGCAATGTATACCTTGACAAAATGTTCCATTGTCTGCCCTACAGGGGATTTTTGTAAAATTCCTTAAAGGAGGTGTAGCCTTCTTTCTCCAGCTGCTCCTTTTGGAATTTCTTGTTCTTGTTCATTCCGACGACAAGGATGGTCTTTCCGTTTTCACGTTCCTTTCCTGCCTCCGTAAGAATCTCAGCGAAACGCTCGCCGCTCATTCCCTTTTCGACGAGGTAAGCTTCCTTTACTCCCCTTCCCGGAATTTCAAAGCCGCTTTCCATAAGCAGAAGCACGATTCTTTCAAATCCGATTGAGAAGCCGCAGGCGGGAACATTTACTCCGGTAAAATTGCCTACCATCTTGTCATACCTTCCGCCGCCGCCGCAGGAACCGCCAAACTCGGGGATGGCAATTTCAAATATCGTACCGGTATAGTAACCCATGCCTCTTACGAGGGTCGGATCGAACACCATCTTAAAATCTGCCGTCTTTACGCTTTCAACGGTTTCGATGATTTCGGTAAGATTTGAAATAACGTCATCATCGACTGCGTCACCGAGGATTTTCTTTAAGTGCTTAAGTCCTTCAATGTCGCCTGTCAGGTTTTCAAAAAGACTTAAATACTTGTCTATTCCGGCCTCGTCGAATTCTTCCTTTAAGAGCTCTTCCCTGACGCCGTCAAGGCCTATCTTGTCAAGCTTGTCAAGGATGATGCAGACAAGATCAAACCTCTCTTCCGGGAAGCCTGCAAAGTTTGCCATAGCGCGAAGCAAACGTCTTTCGTTTATGCGAATCTCGAAATTCTTAAAGCCGATTTTCCCGAGTGTCGTAGTGGTTGCGAGTATCAGCTCGATTTCAGCCATGTTTGAAGGCTCGCCTAAGATGTCGATATCGCACTGCATGAACTGACGGTATCTTCCTCTCTGGGGTCTGTCGGCTCTCCAGACATTTCCCATCTGAAGCGCCTTGAAGGGGCTTAAAAGATTGTTTGAATTGTTCGAATAAAATCTTACAAGCGGAACCGTTAAGTCGTATCTCAAGCCCATGTCGGTCAGGTCATTTTCGCTCTTTGCCGTTTCAAGATTTAACTTTTCCCCTCTCTTAAGTACCTTGAAGATCAGTTTTTCATTTTCACCGCCCTGCTTCGAGCAGAGGTTTTCGATGTTTTCAAGGCAGGGAGTTTCGATTGCCGTAAAACCGAATGCGCGATAAGTGTCCTTGATAACCCCTTGCACGTAATCGCGTATCTCCATTTCCCTGGGCAGTATTTCTTTCATGCCGGTAACCGGCTTTTTTACAAGTGCCATTCTTTGTCCTTTCTATTCAAGTGCGAAAAGGTCTTTCTTTCGCCTTATCATCTCATCAATATCGCTTATGTATAAAGAAACATCCTTTACATTTCCGTCTCGGTATAGCTTTCCGTCTCTGCCTATCACCTTTGAAACGCTTCCGGGTCCGAGTGCCACTATCGGCTCAACCTCTTCCATAATCAGGATGTTGTATATACCCTCAAGCCCTTCCTTTGAATAACCCGTGTTTTCAAAGTTGCCGGCCATGTTTTTCTGTCTGTAAAGATAGTAGGGATTCATGGACATCTCACGCGCCCCGTCTGCCGCAATCCTCATGGTGGCGTCAGTATTTATCATATCCGTATAGCCTTTTTCGAGGATACGTTCGTGAAGCCTCGATCCGCGCTTAACGGCAAGCGAGTGAACGGTAAGTGAATCCGGTGAAAGCTTTACGATTTCGTCTATCGTATACTTTACTTCCGTTTCTCCCTCTCCGGGAAGCCCCAGGATTATGTCCGTATTTATATTGTTAAAGCCTGTTTCACGGGCCAGATTAAACGCATTTATTACATCCGAAACGGAGTGCATTCTCCCGATAAAATCAAGTGTTTTTTGATTCATCGTCTGCGGGTTTACGCTTATTCTCGTAACCCCGTGCGCCTTTAAGACTTTCAGCTTGTCAAGAGTAATCGAATCGGCTCTTCCGGCTTCGACCGTGAACTCCAAAAGCTTACTTAAGTCAAAGCTTTTGTCTATATGAGTTAAAAGCCTGTCAAGCTCTGAAGCCGAAAGCGTAGTCGGTGTGCCTCCGCCTATATATATGGTATCTAAGACCTTATCACTCTTTGCCCCTGCTACAAAGGAAATTTCTTTTTCAAGTGCCGAAAGGTAATCGTTTAACCTATCCTTCCACTTGCAAATCGGTTCCGAAGTAAACGAGCAGTAGAGGCAGGTAGTCGGGCAAAACGGAATTCCTATGTACAAAGAATAGCCCTTTTCATGAAGGGGCTCTAAAATCTTCAGTTCCCTTTTTGCGATATCAATCGCCAAAGAACACTTTTCATCTCCGACAAGGTAGGTGTCCTGCATGTACTTCTTTACAAAGTCATCGTCCTTGCCTTCTTCGATAAGCTTTCTTGCTATCTTTGTGGGCCTTATGCCCGTTAAGTCTCCCCATGCAAGAGTCTTACCGGTAAGACCGGTTAAAACCGTATAAAGAAGCCTTTTTAAAGCGTTCTTTCTTTCGACACGACTTAGGTCCTCAGAGACTTCAACACTTCCGAGAAGCTTTTTGTCTGAATCGGAAACCGTGAACTTTTGTCCCAGGGAAATGTAAAAATCGAAATCCTCCAAAACGGTTGTAAGAACCTTGACATCCTCGGTCTGATAAAAAGCCTTCACAAGAGAATGTATGTCATATTCAAATTCGGATCTGTCTACGTAAACCTTTATCATCTAATTAATGAAAGTATTGTACTTTCTTTCGTTTCCTATTGTGGTCATTGCTCCGTGTCCGGGATACACATTTGTCTCGTCGGGAAGCACCATCAGGCGTTCTGTTATTGAGGCAAGAAGTGCACTCTCGCTTCCCGTCGGAAAGTCGCATCTTCCGACGCTCTCTTCAAAAAGCGTATCTCCCGATATCAAAATACCCGCTTCCTTAAAGTAGTAGCAAACGCTTCCCTTGGTATGCCCCGGTGTAAAAATAACCTCGAAGCTTAAATCCGCAATATTTACCTTTTCTTTATCGTTTAAGAGCACATCCGGAATAATGATTTCCGGGCGTCTCACTCTTTCGGAAGCATTGATTGCCGGATCCTTTAAAAGCTCCGCTTCATCGGCACCGGCATAAACCTTTGCGTGGGTTTTTGCCTTAAATTCCTTTACTCCGAGGATATGGTCGAAATGTCCGTGCGTAAGCAAAATCGCAACAACGTTAAGATTCTGCCTTACGACCTCTTCGTATATGCTTTCCGCCCTGTCTCCCGGGTCTACGACTATTGTATCGGTACTTCCTTCTTTATGTATAAAGTAACAGTTTGTCTGAAAAAGTCCGACACGCATACTTGAAATAACGATATTACCCATCAGCCTCTTGTCCTTTCAACATCCATTACGCTGTCGATGTTTCTGATCTTCTCGACAACCCTCTTAAGCTCTTCCTTGCCTTCTACCTCAAAGGCAGTGTTCATGGTAACGATACCCTGCTTGTTTACCCTCGTGTTAAGAGAAAGAATGCTTATGTTTCGTTCAGTCAAAGCCTTTGAAATATCCGCAAGAAGACCCGTTCTGTTGTTTGCGAAAATTCGAATTTCCGCAGGGTACTTACCCTTATTTTCAACGGCCTCTGCCTGCCATTCGGCATCTATTAAACGTACCCTGTCCATTTCGGGCAGAGAAATAACATTTATACAATCCGTTCTGTGTATGGAAATACCGCGGCCTCTCGTGACAAAGCCCACGATTTCATCCCCCGGAACCGGCGAACAGCACTTTGAAAAACGTACCGCAACGTCATCGATACCTTTAACAATAATACCGCTCTTTCCGACATGCTCCTTCGGATGAGCTTTTGCCGCCTCATTGACGTTTTCGATGATTTCTTCGTCGGTCATGTTCTTTTTCCGCTCGGCTTCGTAAAGCTCGAGCATCTTTCCGATGACCTGACCTTCCTTCAGACTGCCGTGTCCGATGGCAGCAAGCACCGCATTCCAATCGTGATAACCGTATTTACGCGTGATGTAATCGGTATATTCCGGTGTCACTATGTCCGAAGGATTTATTCCCCTCGGCTTACAGTAGGCAAGGAAAGCATCCTTGCCGCGGCTGATATTTTCTTCCTTGTACTCGGCCTTAAACCATTGGTTTATCTTGTTCTTTGCCTGAGTGGACTTTACAATATTGAGCCAGTCCCTGCTGGGGCCTTTCGAATTCTGGCTCGTGATGATTTCTACCCTGTCGCCGTTTTGAATCTGATAGTCGA
>CAZCPW010000088.1:0-5945 GCA_964499925.1 uncultured Lachnospiraceae bacterium | reverse complement strand
AAGCTTTGGAAATGAATTCCGAATTTAAGGCGCTTTACGATAGCGACACAGAAGTTCATTACCTGATAGATATGTGTAAGTGTCTTGAAGGCCTTCCGCGTCATACTTCCATGCATGCTGCCGGCGTGCTGATCTGCCCGGAGGCAGCAAGCGAGTACGTACCGCTTCAAAGAGCATCGGATGGTTCGATTACCACCCAATATGTCATGACGACTTTGGAGGAGCTCGGCCTTCTCAAAATGGATTTTTTGGGCTTGAGGACTCTTACCGTTATAAAAGATGCAATCGATATGATAAAGAAAAGTACCGGTGAGGACATCAATATCGATGAAATCGATTATGCCGATCCGAATGTTTTTGCAATCATGGGGTCCGGCAGGACCGAAGGCATATTCCAGCTTGAAAGTACCGGGATGAAAGCCTTCATGAAGGAATTGAAGCCGCAGAGTCTTGAAGATGTGACCGCAGGCATTTCTTTATACAGACCCGGTCCTATGGACTTCATACCGAAGTACATTGCGGGCAAGGAAAATCAGTCGAACATTACTTACCGCACTCCCGAGCTTAAGCCGATTCTGGAGCCTACCTACGGCTGCATAGTTTACCAGGAACAGGTAATGCAGATTGTGCGGGATTTGGGCGGCTATACCCTTGGACGAAGTGACCTCGTAAGACGTGCAATGAGTAAAAAGAAACAGCATGTCATGGAGGTAGAAAGAAACAATTTCATATACGGTAATGCCGAAGAAGGTGTTCCCGGATGCGTATCGAAAGGCATTGACGAAAAGATTGCGGGCGAGATTTACGATGACATGATGGACTTCGCAAAGTATGCCTTCAACAAGTCCCATGCTGCCTGCTACGCCGTTGTTTCCTATCAGACCGCTTTCCTTAAGAAATATTATCCCGTCGAGTTCATGGCGGCTCTCATGACAAGCGTTATAGACAATGCCGGCAAGGTATCGGAGTATATAAATGTATGCCGTTCAATGGGCATAGGGATAAATCCTCCGGACGTTAATACCGGTGATGTATCATTTAGTGCAAAGGACGGAAAAATCGTCTATGCGCTTACGGCAATCAAGAATGTCGGCCGTCCCGTAATAGAGGCTCTTGTACGGGAACGCGAGCAAAACGGACCATACAAGGACTTCACCGACTTTGTGACACGCTTGTCGGGTAAGGATATCAATAAAAGAGCGGTTGAAAATTTCATAAAAGCCGGAGCCTTTGATTCGCTCGGCGGTACCAGAAAGCAATATATCAGCGCTTATGTGACCATTATGGATTCCGTTGCCACCGACAAGAAGAAAGCAATTCCCGGACAGATGAGCCTCTTCGACATGCTTCCTTCGGACAGCCTTTCGGGGCTTAAAGAAAAGCTCCCCGAGAACGTCGGTGAATTTTCCAAGGACACCATGCTTTCCTATGAAAAAGAGGTGCTTGGAATCTATGTATCGGGACATCCTTTGGATGATTACAGGGCGTTGTGGAAACGTAACATCACAGCCAATGCCGGAGAGTTTATGCTTGACCCGGAAACCGATACGGTTAAAATAGAAGATGGCAAAAGGGTAATAATCGGAGGCATAATAACCGCAAAAACCGTCAAGTTTACCAAGAACAATACCGCAATGGCATTCGTAACGATTGAAGATCTGATAGGAAGCGTTGAGGTGATTGTTTTCTCAAAATCCTACGAGAAATACGGCAATCTTCTTACGGAAGACGCAAAGGTTTTTATTGAAGGAAGGGTAAGCCTCGAGGATGCAAAGGACGGACGTCTGATATGCGAAAGGGTAATACCTTTTGACGAAATGCCGCGAATTGTATGGATTCAATTCGACAGTATGGAAACATACAAAGAAAAAAGTGACATACTTGCCGGAATGGCTGATTCTTCGCATGGCAGGGACAAGGTAATCATTTATTTAACAAAAGAAAATCGGCGCATAAATTATCTGGACGGAAGGGGCGTTAAGGCGGATGATAATCTGTTAAATGCCTTGAAAGCCCGGTTTGGCGCTGATAATATAAAGCTTACCTAAAAGGAGATCATTATGGGTAACAAACAAATCAAAACAATCGGAGTACTTACAAGCGGTGGCGATGCTCCCGGTATGAACGCCGCAATTCGTGCGGTTGTACGCAAATCCCTCAATAACGGGGTGAGCGTCAAGGGTATTAAAAAAGGCTATATGGGACTTCTTAACGAAGAAATTGTAGATATGGAAGCAAAGAGCGTTTCGGACAGCATTCAGCGCGGCGGCACAATTCTCGGAACGGCAAGATGTCTTGAATTTAAAGAAGAAGAGGTTCAGAAGCAGGCAGCTGATATCTGCAGAAAGCACGGAATTGACGGCCTTGTCGTAATCGGCGGAGACGGCTCCTACAGAGGCGCCCAGGCTCTTGCTCGTCAGGGAATCAATACAATCGGAATCCCCGGAACCATCGACCTTGATATTGCCTGCACCGATTATACAATCGGATTCGATACAGCCATCAATACCGCAATGGAAGCAATCGATAAGGTCAGAGATACCTCATCCTCACATGAGAGGTGTTCCATCATCGAGGTAATGGGACGAAATGCCGGATATATCGCATTGTGGTGCGGTGTCGCAAGCGGTGCGGAGGACATCCTTCTTCCCGAGAAATATGACTTTAACGAGCAGGTGTTGGTTAACAATATTATCGCAAACCGTAAGATCGGCAAGACTCATCACCTTATCATAAATGCCGAGGGTATCGGACATTCGACTTCAATGGCAAGACGTATTGAAGCCGCTACAGGTATTGAAACCAGAGCCACAATCCTCGGTTACATGCAGCGAGGCGGATCGCCGACCTGTAAGGACCGTTACTATGCTTCGATAATGGGGGCTCTTGCGGCCGATATTCTGGCAGAGGGTAAGTCAAACAGATGCATCTGTTACAGAAACGGCAAATTCGTCGACACCGATATTGAGGAAGCTTTGGCAATGGAGAAGACCATTGATCCTTACCAGTACGAAGTCAGCAGGCTTCTTTCAAGAAACACGAATTTCAATAAAAAATGATTACTTCAACTGACAACAAACGGATAAAGAACGTTATTTCTCTAATTGAAAAAGCAAAAGCAAGAAAAGAGCAGGATGCCTTCGTAATCGAGGGCATCAAGCTTTTTATGGAGACACCTGAAAGCGAGATTAAAGAAGTATATATATCAGAGAGCTTCGCAGAAAAGTGTGAGAAACTTGACAAGGTACCCGTAGAGGTGGTAAAAGATGAGGTGTTTCGTAAGATGACGGACACTTTGACGCCTCAGGGCGTTCTTTGTGTGGTTAGAAAGAGACATTACAGCCTTGACACTATGCTTAAAGACGCCGGCTCCGGTTCGGTCTTTCTCGTAATCGAAGCGATTCAGGATCCGGGAAACTTGGGAACCATCATGCGGACGGCGGAAGGTGCGGGAGCATGCGGCATCATATTAAGCCGCGATACCGTCGATATTTACAATCCGAAAACAGTCCGTTCAACGATGGGTTCGATTTTCAGAGTGCCTTTTGTTTATACAGAGGACATAAAGGCAGCAGTGCTTGAGCTTAAGGCAAAGGGTGTTCATACCTACGCCGCGCATCTTAAAGGAACAAAGTCCTGTTATGAATACGATTACACAGAGCCGACGGCTTTCTTTATCGGTAATGAGGGTAACGGATTGAGCGAAGAGCTTGCGGGACTTGCGGATACATACATACGTATACCTATGGAGGGGAAATTGGAATCTCTCAACGCCGGAATTTCCGCGGGAATTCTGCTATATGAGGCGAAGAGGCAAAGGGATGTCAGGCAGTTATAGAAAGTAACGGGTATTTGAATGAAGTTAAGAAGTAAATTACTTACGGTGGGGGCAATATGTGCGGCGCTTGTTGTTGCTTTGGTTGATTTTACAGGTACCAAGGCAAATGCAACGGGTACCGCAATCACGCTTTCCGACGAAAGCGTCGGTGCATCGATAGTGTTCTCGGTAAATGCTTACAACAATGCGGAAGTTTCGAATCTCGGAATCACGGTTTCGGAGGAGGACGAGGTTGATTCGAACAATCTTGTAATGGTCAAGTCAACATCCGTACTGAACGTAAGAGAATCGGGTGATTCGGAGTCGACCGTCTTGGGCAAGCTCTATCGCGACTGCGGGGGAATAGTGCTTGAGAGGGGCGACGAATGGAGCCTTATCGAATCGGGTGATCTGGTAGGATGGTGTTCGAACGAATACCTTCTTTTTGATGAGGAAGCCGAAGCCTTTGCCAAGGAAGTAGGCACCATGTATGCAACCGTCCAAAAGGATTGCATCAAGATATATGCCGAAGCGGATACATCATCCGAGGTTTTGGGACTTGCGGCGGTATCTTCCACTTATGAAGTGATTTACGAAGAAGGCACGGATTGGCTTTGCATAGCGTGTGACGAATATGATGGCTTTGTCAGAACCGAACTGGTGGATTTTGAATTTGATATCGACCATGGCGAAACCATGGAGGCTATAAAAGAGCGTAAGCGTAAGGAAGAAGAGGAAAAGAAAAAGCTTGTTCGTCAGAATGAAGCCATCGAGGCTGACGGAGACACCTTGAAGATGCTTGCAACCATCATCTGGTGTGAAGCAAGAGGCGAAAGCTACGACGGTCAGCTTGCAGTCGGTTCGGTCATCATGAACAGAGTCCGCTCGTCTGCTTACCCCGATTCGGTCTATGCTGTTATTTATGCATCGGGACAGTTCTCGCCCGTCAGATCCGGAAGCTTCCAGAAAGCATATGCAAACGATTCGGCGAGCGCTTCCTGCTATCAGGCAGCCCAGCAGGTTCTTGACGGATATACAAATATAGGCGACATGACCCACTTCAGGCGTGCCGGCAACAGAAACGGTTATGTAATCGGAAACCACGTATTTTACTAAGGTTTCCTTGACACACATATTCAATGAGCTTATAATACCTTAGTTAGCGCATAGCTTAGCTTGCGCACGGAAAGGAATATGGGAGAAATGGAAGCAAAAAAGAACATTCTTACATATGAAGGTTTGACCAAATACGAGGAAGAACTTCAGGATTTAAAGGTAAGAAGACGTAAAGAAGTTGCTCAGAAGATAAAAGAGGCAAGAGAACTCGGAGACCTTTCCGAAAATGCCGAATATGATGCAGCAAAAGATGAGCAGCGTGATATCGAGGCAAGAATCGAAGAACTCGAAAAGATCCTCAAGAATGCCGAAGTCGTAGTTGAAGACGAAGTTGACTCAAGTAAGATTAACGTCGGCTGTGTGGTAGGTATTTTGGACATTGAGGAAAATGAAGAGTTTTCCTATAAAATAGTAGGCTCAAGTGAAGCAAACAGCCTTCAGGGAAAGATTTCAAACGAATCACCCGTCGGCAAGGCACTCATAGGTCACAAAGAGGGTGACACGGTTACCATCGAGACCCAGGAAGGCGATATTAAGTACAAGATCTTAAGTATCGAAAGACCTTAATTGACACGTTACGAATTTTGCAGGGAGGGCGTATAACCCTCCCTGTCATGTATAAAGGATTTTAGGAGAGGAATAGCCATGGGAAATGACGCAAACGAAACAGTAAAGACACAGGATGTCAATCAGCTTCTGAAGGTAAGGCGCGAGAAGCTTGCCGCCTTGCAGGAAGCAGGTAAGGATCCTTTCAAAATCACCAAATACGATCAGACACATCATACGGATGAAGTAAAGTCCCTGTATGAAGAGCACGAAGCAAAGCTTTTAGCCGGCAGGAAGCCCGTCTCTACGGACGGCATGTCCGAAGAAGAGGCCAAAGAAGCAGCTAACAATGATTACAATGAGCGTCGTGCCATCATGGATGCCGACCCCATCAATGTATCAATTGCGGGTCGTATGATGTTTAAGCGCGTCATGGGTAAAGCTTCTTTTTGCAATATTCAGGACT
>CAZCPW010000087.1:0-5954 GCA_964499925.1 uncultured Lachnospiraceae bacterium | reverse complement strand
AACAAACCGCCTTCGTAGCCAAGAAAGAGCTTAGAAAGGTTCCGCTGTTTTCGTCGTGGATGAGCCTTATGAACTGTAAGTTCTTAGACCGCTCTAATCCCAAGGCCGGTTTAAAGACCATTCTTGAATGTGTAGACCTCATCAAAAACGGCGTATCGATTGCAATCTTTCCTGAAGGAACGAGAAACAAAACTGACGAGCCGCTTCTTCCCTTCCACGACGGCTCGCTTCATATTGCGAAGAAATCCGGCTGCACCATCGTTCCCGTAGCAATCAACAATACCGAAAAGATTTTTGAGGCTCAGATGCCAAAGGTGAGAAAAGCCAAGGTCTGCATGGAATTCTGCGACCCGATTGTCACAAAGGATTATTCCAAAGAAGATTTCAAGGCTTTGAGCGAGGTTATAAGAGGGGAACTCATCAAGACCACAGAAAGAAACAAAGCGATTGTATAAAAGGCTTCACCTTACATCCTATGTACGATTTGACCGTTAAATTCTTTCGCAGTCATTGTATTAATAAAGTTGTAAACTCTGCAGAGCTGTAATATTACAGCTCTTTTAATTTTTCAATAAGCTTTGAAAATCCCATTCCGTTTGAAGACTTGACCAAAATGCTTTCGGTTCCGTCTGTCTCATCTGAAAGCTTTGACAGTAGTTCATCAAGTGAAGGATAGTAAACCGCTTTAACGGATTGATCCGTGTCTACGGCAGCTTCATACATATATTTACAGTTCTCGCCTACGCAGATGAGCTTGTCAATGTGGGCACCCGCAGCATATCTTCCGACCTCCGCATGCATCTTGTCGGAATCTTCACCGAGTTCAAACATATCACCGAGTATTGCAATCTTTCTGCCGCTTGAAAGCTTAAGCGTATCTATTGCCGCTTTCATGGAATTGGGTGAAGCATTGTAACAATCGTCGATTATATAGCCTCCCTTGGAGGTCTTTATAATATTGCATCTGCCGCTTATGGTCTTTGCCATGAAAAGGCCCGTGGCAATTTCCGATTCCGTCATATGAAGGTCGTAAGCTATTGCCGCAGCTGCAACTGCATTCATCACCATGTGATTACCGGGAATCGTAATCCGTGCCTTAAGCTCCATGTCCTTGTAATGTACGGTCATCACAGAGCCTTCGAGGGAAAGCGGACAAACATCCGTAGGATAGGCATCGTTTGATGAATTGAAGCCATAGAATACGGGAGTAATTCCGTTTACATTTTTAAGGGTCGAAAGCTTGTCGTCATCGCCGTTTAAGTAAATCGAACCCTTCGGATTCATGAATTCGAAGATTTCGGACTTCGCCTTCAAGATTCCGTCACGGGATTTCAAGAATTCAAGGTGAGCCTGACCGATATTTGTAATGACACAGATGTCAGGGCAGGCAATCCTTGACAGGACACGCATTTCTCCGAAATCGCTTATACCCATCTCAAGTACCGCTATCTCGGTATCATCTTCAATATTAAGAACGGTCAACGGAAGACCGATTTCGTTATTGTAATTTCCTTCGGTTTTAAGAACCCTAAACTTGGCACTTAGGGTGCCTGCAATCATTTCCTTGGTGCTGGTCTTTCCGACGCTGCCGGTGATTCCTATCACACGGACGTTTCTTTCGGACCTGTACTGTCTTGCTATTTCCTGTAAGCCCTTTACGGTATCCCCGACTACGATGCAGGGGCCCGTCACGCCTTCCGGCACATGGTCGCAAAGCACGCAGGCCGCGCCTTTAGCGAATACATCGTTTATATAATCGTGTCCGTCGCTTCTTTCTCCTTTAATGGCTACGAAAAGAGAACCTTTACAAGCCTTCCTCGAATCAATTACGACGTTTGTGATCTTAACTCCGTCTGCAGCATTTACAAGCTCTCCGCCTGCCGCGGATGCTGCCTTAAAAATATCAAAAGGTACCATAGTTATTTTTCCATTGCCATGTTGATAAGCTTCTCGCAAAGCTCATTGTATGAAATGCCGACGGCGGCCGCCTCCTGAGGCATTAGTGACGTGGGTGTCATGCCCGGAAGGGTGTTTGCCTCAAGGGCATAAATCTCGCCCGACTTCTTCATCATGATGTCTATACGCGCATACTGTTTGAGCCTCAGAGCCTTAAAGACATCCTCGGCCATTTGCTGCATCTTAAGTGTCGTTTCTTTATCCAGGTCTGCGGGACAGGTTTCAACGGTTGAACCTGCCTGATATTTGTTCTTGTAATCGTAGAAGCCTTCCTTGGGAGCAATCTCTATAACGGGAAGTGCGTGTCCGTCGATTACGCCGCAGGAAAATTCTCTTCCGTCTATGAACTCTTCGACTACGACTTCGGTGCCGTAAGTGAAGGCGTTTCTTTTTGCATCCTCGTACTCGGAGGTGTTATTGACCATATAAACGCCGACGCTCGATCCGCCCGTCGTAACCTTTACAACTGCAGGAAACTTCGGTTTGTTTGTATCGGGTTCATCCTTCTTTAAAGCAAAGCCTTCAGGAGTTGAAATGTGATGTTCCCGCATTATTTCCTTGGCAAGAGCCTTGTCCATGGAAATGGCGGAGCTTACGTAGTCGGTTCCGGTGTATCTGATTCCGAACAGATCAAAGGCCGCCTGAACCTTTCCGTTCTCACCGTTTTCGCCGTGAAGTGCCATGAACACGACGTCGGCCTTTCTGCATATTTCAATGACATTCGGTCCGAAGAAATTTCTTTCTCCGTCGGCACGCATTTTCTTTACCGATTCAATGTCGGGACTCTTTTCCTTGATGCTGTCGATGTGTCCCAAAAGTTCCTCGCCCTTTTCAAAGACCGAGTCGGTGTCACAGGTATCAAGGCCCAGATAAACATCGAGCAGAATTGCCTGATGACCGTCCTCCTTGAGTGCCTTGTAAACCATTTTTCCCGACACAAGCGAGACATCTCTTTCGGTACTGATGCCGCCTGCGAGTACAACTATTTTCATTTAACATCCTCTTCTTTCTCAAGCTCCGCCGAAAGCTTTGCGGTAAAAGCCGTAAGCCTTACAAGGGAGTCCGGAGTATTTATATCATCTATCAGGCTTGCGCTTTCAGGATTTCTGCCGCAGAGATAGTGCATGTAGTCCTCCTCGGTCCCGGTGTAGGCGTTGCTTGATATTATATAATCGACAATTATGAGTTCGAACATGTTACGAAGCAGCTCATCGACAGTAAGTTCTTCCGATTCGATTCCGTACGGATTTGACTCGGCCAAGTTAATCTTTTCCTCGGTCCTGTCCATAAAGGTGCTCATAAGAGAGGTGCAGTAATCCATGTTGACCGAACGCGTCGTGTTGAGATAGGTAATCGCTCCGTCAAGTACGGAATCGCTCTCAAAATCCTTGTCCGCATTGTCCTTAAGATAATCCAAAACAGCACTGTTGTAAACCCCTGAGCCGGAGGCTCTGTACATCTCGACCGCGGCTCTGAAACGCTGTTCGGCGGTCACAATATCCTTGTTTGCCCCGAGGCATTTCCAGGCAAGTGCAGCAGCCTGAAAGGCCTTCTTCGAAAGGTTCGCATCGTACTTCTTGACCGTGACGGAAAACTTTGCCATGCACGCCGCAAAGTAAGCTGTTGCCTTTGTGGTCTCGGATATGACCTTGTATTCTAGGTCATCTTCGCTGTATACCACGGAAGCGTAGACGCCGCCGGTTTTGGAATTTTGCATTTTCAGAAGCCATTCGACCTCGTATATGGCTTCATCCAGGAGATCGGGAATGTTATTTCCGGAAAAAGAAATTATCTCGTCATCCGAAAAAACCTTCGGATAATATTCAAGTGCCGTGCAAATATCCATTACTGCAAGACACCCCTCGACCACATCCTTGTTGTTGGAGTCATCGGTATGCAAGCCTCCGGAAACATCGATGGAAAGCTCCGCATTTCCTTCGACCCCGGCTTTCTTCGTATGACAGTTTTCGCAGCGCAGTGAATCAAGCTTTTTTAAGGCAGATATGTACAAATCTTCGTATTTGTCAGTCGTAACAGTGAAATCCTTCGACCTTCCAAGTATTTCGGTCTCTATGTAATAGGTGCCCTCTTTAGAAAGGTCACTGAAATCGGCAATTCCGTACTCGGTTTCAGCCTCGTCACCGGTGTTTTTAGCGGTGACTTTGCCTTCATAGACGATTTCTCCGGTTTCTTTATCAATTACATCAAAATCCGCAGGAAGAAGGTCTGCTTTCAGAACAGCAGTCTTGTCGGAAGCGGTAAGGTAACCCGATTCGTCGACCAAGATCTTCGGATAGGTGACCGTTGTCTCTGAAAAAAGCACAGGCTCGGAAAGCATACTCTCTTTGGCATTTACAGTCTGTACGACGTTGTTTCCATCACTTGAGGTGCTGCCGCAGCCTGACAGTAAAAGCATTGCCGCAAGGGAAGATGAAATTATTCTTTTTACGAAACCGCCCATGTGCAATCCTTTCTGAACACTTGTATAGCAACGCTTATTCTACCACTAATAGCCTTGGTTGTGAAAGAGGAAAAGAAATAAAAAGCATTCCGTCAGCGACATCTGCATCTTAAGCGAGTGTGCATCCTCGCGGAACGCTTTTTACTGTTGCGTAACTAAGTTTCCGTAACAGCAAAAAACCCGCTGCATATGCAACGGGTTTAATTTCATCATACGTCTATCCCCAATAATCATCATAGGTGCCGTCCCTACGGGAACATTTTTCATTGTAACGTCGCAAGGCTTCGGCTCCGACACCGCTTACTGCCAGGACGATTAAGATCCACCACCAGGTCATGGTCCCCGGTGAATTGGCGCTCACGGCAAGAGGAACATCCTCTTCCTCGATTACGACCGTTTCCTCGGTCTCTCCGCTTTCAGTCTCCGCATCCGCAGTCTCGGTACTCAAAACGGTCGAAGTCGCTTCGGACGCATACGCGTTCAAATTCGAGCCAATCAGTACGATACTTAACAGTAAGCCCAATAATCCTGCAAATATTTTCTTTTTAAAAAAATTTCTTAAATCCATCATAACTGCCGATATATTTCACCCCAACACGACTACACACGTAATCTTACCTTTTTTCATCAAAAAAAGGACCACCCATTTAGGTAGTCCTTTATAAATTTTGTATTTATTCAACTGAATTGTAGTTAATCAAGCAACCCTTTAAGATGATTTCGCGTTCTTCATCGGTTAAATCGCCCAAATGAAGCACGAATTCCCTTAAGCCGTCTTCTTTAACAGCATAGGCCTTGATATTGTCCTCACGGTTGATGATTGCTTCCCTAATCTTCGGAATGTAGATGTAATCATCCTTTTTGAACGGAAGCTCACCCTTATCGATGGTGAAAGGAAGCATGCCCCAGTTGATAAGGTTTGAACGATATCTCTTGGTGGCATATTCATTGGCAATGTTTGCCCAGCCGCCGAGTACTTTCTGGCAGGAAGCAGCCTGTTCTCTTGCCGAACCGTCTCCGGGCTTTACGGCAAAGATACATGATCCGATACCGAAGTTCGAATGATTTGCATCGGGGAACTGTTCTTTAACCTTTGCCATCATCACATGGAGTTCGGGAAGTACCTGGCAGGGCTTTTCACCCGGTTCTCCGTTAAGTACGGCTTCACGTGCCTTCTCCGCTCTCTGAACTTCTTTAGCCTTGCCTACGTACTCGGGATCCTTTCTTGAGAGGGTAAACTCCGCAAGTCCCAAAGGATTTGAACGGTAGGAAGAGGTTTCTCCCGAAGGAATGAGCTCGTCGGTAGTGGTAACGGGATCGTGAATTTCCGAAACAACCTTGAGTACGAGATTCTCGGTAAGCGGGATCATCTTGGGCCAATCCTTGATATTGGGGCCCATCTTCAACTCCTGATTCGGATCTGCCACGCCGTGTGAATCGAATACACGATTCTTGTAAATTGAGGCATCAAAGTAATATTTGTATTTCTTTAAATCCTTGTCAACAGCGGTTGCGGGAGTTAAGAAGCCCTTATTTG
>CAZCPW010000086.1:0-5969 GCA_964499925.1 uncultured Lachnospiraceae bacterium | reverse complement strand
AGAGACCTTGATATTGAAATTGATTAGGACGGGTTCTCATAGCGATTTGTTTTGAGAATCGTTCCGGATGAAATCAGCAAAACAAAAAGGACGCATGAAAAAAACTTTCGTTTTTTCACACGCCCTTTTAGTAAACCAGAGGCAGTAGGAATCGAACCCACATCGATGGTTTTGGAGACCACTGTTCTACCTTTGAACTATGCCTCTATAGTCGTTTTGAACCGACTTGAAAACTATACCATAAATCAGGTGTTCGTGCAAGCATAATTTAGATAAAAAACATAAATTTCAATCAATCACACGTTCTCTTTTATTATTGAAAAATCCCCCCAAAAGTGCTAAATTTAACATATATACGAAATATTACGAAAATTCGTTAAATTCGGGGGCTATATGGAAAGGCTTAAAAGAGGAGCGGGAATCCTACTTCCCGTGGCAAGTTTGCCGTCAAAGTACGGTATCGGAACCATCGGTATTGAGGCTTACCATTTTATTGATTTATTGGTGGATTTGCGGTTTAAATACTGGCAGGTGCTTCCGCTTGGACCTACCGGACTCGGGGACAGCCCGTATCAATCTTTTTCCGCTTTCGCGGGGAATCCCTATTTCATCGACTTGGACAGCCTTATTTCCGACGGTTTGCTTAAGCCTGCGGAAATCAGCCAGTATGGCTGGGGCAATTCCACCAACAGAATAGATTACGCCGCAATTTTTCATAACCGCTTTAAGGTTTTGAAACTTGCCTTTTCACGCTTTAACAGAGAGGACGGAGCGTTTCTTTCTTTTTGCGAAAAAGAAAAAGGCTGGCTTGATGACTACAGTGTCTTTATGGCAGTAAAGGAATCAAGCGACTATGTAAAGTGGCAGAATTTTGCCGAGGGCCTAAGAGAACACAGAAGTGTGGCCATTCAGAATTTCTGTGCCTCACATTCGTCCGACGTGCAGTTCTGGAAGTTTGTGCAATTTAAATTTTTCTCGCAATGGGAAAAGTTAAAGACCTATGCAAATGACAGGGGAATTTCGATAATCGGTGAGATTCCTCTGTATGTTTCGGAAGACAGCGCCGATGTGTGGGCTCACAGGGATTTGTTCATGGTAAACGGGGACGGAAGCTTAAACGAAGTTGCCGGCTGCCCTGCGGATGCTTATACAAAGTCCGGTCAGGTATGGGGTAATCCTTTATACAACTGGGAAGCCATGGAAAAGGATGATTTCAAGTGGTGGCAGGAGCGCATCGTGATCAATACAAAGCTTTATGATGCCATACGGATCAATCACTTCGTCGGAATTGTGAAGAACTACTGCATTCCAAACGGAACTTCGGATGCTTCGCTCGGCAAATGGAGGAAGGGCCCCGGGCGCCTTCTTACGGATGCAATTACAAAAGCGGCGGGAGAAAAAACAATAATCGCCGAGGACTTCGGAACGGTTTTGATTCCGCAGGTTAAGAAGCTTATGAAAAAGCTTGACTGGGCGGGGATGAAGGTCCTATTGTTTGCTTTTGACAAAGATCCTTTAAATGAATACCTTCCGCACAACTATGAGGATTCGAATTGTGTTGTTTATACATCCACACACGATTCGGATACCGTGATGGGGTATTTTTCGGACAAAAATGATTACCAGCTTGCCTTTATGTATGAATATCTGGGGATTCACAAGAAAGAAGAAATTTGCGATGCCTTTATAAGGCTTGCGTACTCTTCAACGGCAAATGTCGTAATCCTGCAGATGCAGGATATTCTGGGACTCGGAAACGAGGCGCGTATGAATCATCCGGCGACGGTGGGAGAGAACTGGAGATGGAGACTTTGGAACGATGCCATTTCCGAAGACAGACGCGAATGGCTGCGGACCATGGCAAGTATATACAGGAGATAATAATTAAAAGCCTTACAAAGTAACTGTAAGGCTTTTTGCATTAATTTACGTAAACACGCACCCGGTTCAGACATTCGTGTATTGATTATTTTCAGACAGTAGAAAGGACCAAGCTTAGCTTGGTCCTTTCCGTGTGTAAAAGGGGAATTTTCTCGGTATAGCTTCGGTCGAAACCAAAACTATATTCATAATTTAACGCAAACTATAGTTATAAAATACAACGATATCACCTATGAATAACACAATTACACCACTGATTATTCTTCGACAGTTCCTTCGAGATAAGCACGATGTTCCTTAAGCTCGGGAGTAATGGGCTCGCCGGAATTCTTAAGCTTTACGAGAATATTGTCAAAGGAATGAAGCTTCTGCGTCGTCTTGATATCGTAGCGTTCAATCAGCTCTTTGAAAATAGGATTCGGTGAGAGTCTATCCCTTAATGACTTGGGGAAAGGACAATAAGTAAGCAAGATTGCCCTTGCTACCTTATTCAATCTCGGTGAACCCGTTCCTTCGTAAAGTACCCAGGTAATGTAGTCGCGCACGAACATTTCCTTGAAGGAATTCTTGGCTTTAACGAGGGACTGCTTTATTTTTTCTTTCGCATCTATGGAAAGCTCGCTGTTCTTTCTGTAAAACTGTACATAATCAAAGTATTCACTTGTAAGTGAACGCTCGCTTACGTCGTTCCAACGGGCACCCTGCTCGCGCTTGCACATTTCCCATCGGAATTCGCCGACAAGCCTTGTAACAGTGGTCTGAAGATCTTCCATATGGAAAGCGGAAATCATGAATCTTGCGGGAGTCGTACGCCTCTTGCCTTCGATTTCCTGCCACATGATTCCTCTGGTACCGGCATTGGGGAAGAGTATTACATTCGGAGTTACTTTCATGCAAATGAACTGGTTGGCTATGTGGGCACGTTCGTTTACATAGGTTGTTTCTCTGTAAAAGGCTCCGTAATCAACGGCCTGCACCTTTTTAAGTGCATCGACCACGGCATCGGCTGTTACCATGCAGCTCTGAAGCGGCTTGACGATGTCGTCCTCACAGAAAAGAGGAGTGAAGGTCGTGATGCGGCCGTAGGTAATCTTGTTGACGGTTTGGAACATGTTGGTAAGTTCGTACAAAACTCTTTCGCCGGGATCCCTTGCGAGACGCTTTTCAAGTTCGGGCGGAATCTTACCCTGCATCTTCAGTTCATGAAGGTGGGTTAGGAAGTCGGTGTCGTACTCGTTCCGGCTAGGGTCTTTGTGAAGCCTGTATATTTCCATGAGCCATTCATAGGCCGTGTATACACCAAGCTCCGGGTCACCCTTGAAATCATCGACAATTGTATAAAGAAAAGCGGCGTTTCCGGGACCTGCAAGATCGGCATCGACAAAGCCGAAGTTGAAGAACATCTTCATAACCTTCGGAAGATTTTGATCCTTTACGCTTAACTGGAAAGCTTCCTCGTAGAGCTTGTAAAAAGAAGCTGTAAGAGTTTGCCTTAACTTTCTCGAAGCATCGTCCGTAGCACCTTTATCGGTCATACGCTTGTACTTTGCAAGGTTTATCTTGAATTCGTTTTTAAATTCATCGGACATGTCCGCATAGTCGAGAATGGTGTCAACCGCTTCAGAGAGGTCGACACTTGCGGTCGAATTTAAAGCGGTATTTGCGGCAGCAATCTGAGAGGGAACAATCATTTTTCTTTCATCATATTGATTCTTACGCGTTTCAATGACGGCTTCATCTGTAAGCTTTAAATTCTTTGCAAGCGCAAAAATTTTGTCGACAGACTGAGTGAGCTTGTCAAACTCGGGAGAGTCGTTCTTTATACGCGGGATGATCTGGGTAAACAAGGACAAAAGGTCTTCACCGTCTTCCTTTATGAGGCAGTCGGAAACTTTCAAACGATAGTCCGATGCGGCTGTGATTAGCGGAAGGAAAGCCTCGAAATCGCGGCTTCCGCGGTACAAAAAGTCTTTTAGAAAAGGAACTCTTGCCGAGAGGAGATGCTTTAATTCGGAAGGGAAGTCCCTAATGCAATCATAATAAGAAACAATGTCGTCGGAAACATCCAAAACGGGAATTTCTTTTTCGAGCATTGTGATGTCCGAAAGGGAATGCGAAATGATATTGCTCTTGGTGCAAATGTCGCGATAATCTTCATAAATTGAATTTATGAGGTCCAAGTAGTCGTGACAGGTCTTTTCTGCATTCAGAGCAAGGTGCGTAAGCAGATGTATTTGGTTTGCCATCGAGACAAACATCATCTTTCCGATTTCGGGATTTGCGTGAACGGTTTGCGTCACAAAGTCCGTGTCTTTAACGGAAAAAGAAATAAAAGACGAGTTTTCAAGTGTTACATAAGAAAAAGAATGTTCACCGCGTGAAATATCAATCAGTCCTACAATATCACCTTTACCGAGCGTTATTTCATCCGTTCCGTATATGGCCTTAACGCTTCCCGATGCGATGATATGCAGCGCATTTATGGGCTGCCCTTTCTCACAAATCGTAATTCCCGCAGATAATTCTTTTGCTGCCATATTAACCTCCCCAGGCAAATATTTAAGAAAAAATACCCTTTAATTATACAGCAATCCCGACTATCTTCAAGTATTCACAGCAAAAATGCCCCGCGTGTCATTTTTCTTCTTGTATTTTAGTGAATCTATGTTAGAATGAATTTTGACTATCTGAAGGTTGGTTCGGATGGGCATTCGGCATTAAAAAGGCCTAAAATGAGGATAATTGATGAAGGAATTTAATCTCTACGACTATAAGGGTGACATTGAAAGGCTCATCACTTACATTCCCTGGTTTGAAAAGAAGGCAGGGGAGAAGGTTTCGCGGATGTATGATGACAACAATTTAAGCGGGTCGTCACTTACTTTTCCGGTATATGAAACCATGCTTTTGAATTTTGTAAATGATGCATCAAAGTCAAGTCTTATGGATTCAAACTATGTCTATGCTTATTCAAGCTATCGTATCAGGACTGTTGAAGATGAAAAAAAGGCAATCGAACAAGCGGATTTAAAGACCTGCGAGGTGCTTATCAGCATTTTGAGCAAGTATGTGCTCGGCGGCATGACAAAGGGCGCTTTGTGGACGACTGCCGTTGAAGAAGGAATTTTTTTGGCGATTCTTAAGAGGTTTAAGAATCTGCTTGATATATGGGATAAACCATTGGCGTAAAGGAGTGTTTTACTATGAGTGACAAGGCGGCAAGAAAGAGGGAACTGATACTTTGTACCGCAAAAGAAATCTTCAAGGAGAAGGGATTCAAGGCTGTTACCATGAAGGATATAGCCGAAGCCTGCGAAATCAGCAGGGGCGGTTTGTATCTTTATTTTGACAGCACAGAGAGCATTCTTAAGGAGTGCCTTGATGACGAAAGCTTTGGAAAAAGAAACACGGACGAGGCTCCGGGCGATGCTTTGGTGCGGTTTTTGAATGAAGAAAAAAAGAGTATTCTCGGCGAAGAAGATTCGCTCCTTTCGGCACTTTATGAATATCTTTTCTTCGCACCCGAAGATTCGGATATCAGGAAAACGGTTCAAAAGCGTTATGAAGAAAAGTTTTCATATGTTAAAAGCCTGCTTGACGCCGGAGCGGAAAGCGGTGAGCTTTATTGCGACGACAGCGAACTCGCCGCAAAGAATATTCTTTATACTCTTGACGGGCTTAGGATTAACAAGAAGACAATCGGAATATCGGAAGCAGACGTTGACAAAACCCTTCTTTATACATTGAGCGGGTTTATAGTCGACGAAGAAGCATAAAAGGGGATCTGTACATTATGGACGTTAAACGGATATATGTGGAAAAGAAGGAGCCTTTCAGCGTAAAGGCCAAAGAACTCAAGGAAGAAATATCCGGCTTTTTGGGAATTAATTCGGTTGAAAAGGTTAGAGTTTTGATCAGATATGATGTGGAAGGAATTTCCGACGAAACTCTGAAAGCCGCTTTGACAACCGTTTTTTCCGAGCCGCCGGTTGATGATATTTATCTTGAGAAGTTTGATTTTGAAAAGAATGATCGGATTTTCAGCGTCGAGTACCTTCCCGGACAGTTTGACCAGAGAGCTGATTCGT
>CAZCPW010000085.1:0-5986 GCA_964499925.1 uncultured Lachnospiraceae bacterium | reverse complement strand
TCTTTGACGGAAAAGTTGAACGTGTCATGTGCCGTTCGATTACAGGCGATCTTGCAATCCTTGCCGGACATGCAAATTACTGCACGGCACTTGGTATGGGAGAAGCCTATGTGATACTGGAAGACGGTACAAAGAAAACGGCAGCCTGCATAGGCGGTATGCTGAGTGTGATGAACGGTGAGTGTCATCTGCTTGCAACAACCTGGGAGTGGGCTGACGATATTGACAAGGAGCGTGCGGAAACGGCGCGTGAAAAGGCTGAGGAACGCTTGAAAAATGAAAAGCTTTCCGAAAGAGATCAGCGCATTGTGGAAGCAAAGCTTCGCAGGTCTTTGGTAAGACTTGGAGTTAAAGGTTAAAACCATTACAATGTAAAAACCCCGGTACATTCGGTACCGGGGTTTTAATTTACAAAGTGTTTAGTTTTCTTTTTCCTTTAAAAGATCACGAATCTCGGTAAGAAGTTCTTCTGTGGTAGGCTTCTTGGGCTCTTCTTTCTTGGGAGGTTCGGGTTTCTTAATCTTTTCGGTAAGCTTTGCCATTCCCTTTGTAAACATAAAGATGCAGAAAGCAATAATCAGAAAATCCAGGACATTCTGGATGAAGCTTCCGTATTTGAGTGAAGCAGCTTCCTTTATAACATTACCTGCCGCATCGTACTCAGCGGGAGAAAGAATAAGCTCCTTCGAATTGAAATCAACACCGCCGGTTACAAGTCCCAAAAGGGGCATCAGAATGTCGTTTACGAGTGAAGTAACGATTTTGCCGAAAGCAGAACCGATGATAACACCGACTGCCATGTCGAGTACGTTTCCTCTGGCAATAAATGCCTTAAAATCTTTCCATAAATTCTTCATAATAAGTCTCCTTTTACGAAATTTAATACTGTTATTCTATCATAGTAGTAACTGTAATTAAAGGTTTACACCATATCTGTAGAATGTCAGAGAGGTGTAGAAATGAGAGTTTACTTCGGTATTACGATGTTCATTTCAATGGCAGTTACCATTGGATATATATTTTTTATCCGCAAGAACACGGATAAGCCGAGCATATGGATGAGGCGTTTGCTGCTTGCATCCTTTGTTACCGAGCTCTCAAACTTTACAATCGCACTCCATTTAAGCTTAAGCTTCAATCGCGCCTATGCGGCATACTCCCTTTACTTTGCTTCCATTGATTGGGTATTGTTCTTTTTCCTGTGTTTTGCCGTTGACTATACTACGGACCTAAACGTGAAAAAGAAAATAAAGCTGGCACCGCTTTTCATCCTGTGTATTGCGGATACAGCTTCGCTGCTTTTGAATTTCTTTACCAAGCACGCGTTCAGACTTTACTTACAAAGATATGTCGACGGCGATTGGTATTTTCATTTCTCGGAATATCTGCCTTACAAGCTGCATCTTGCACTCTCATATGTCCTTTTACTGATTACGATAATGGTTTTGGGACATCACATCATAAAAGCTCCCGGTATCTACAAAAAGCGATATTCCGTACCGCTTGCGGTCATACTCGGCATTGTTGCGTTAAACGCATTCTACCTTCTTTTCAAGATGCCGCTTGATTGGTCCGTCCTTCTTTATATAGTTGCGGGCATAATGGTTCATTATTTCACACGGAGCTATATACCTGAAAAACTTCTTACGAGGACGTTAAAGCAGACTACGGATGAGTTCAGCGAAGGACTCATGATATTTGATAAAGAAGGTGTCTGCATTTATGCAAACAACTTCCTTCAGAAACTCTTTAAAAAGAAATATATTGATTTCAAATTCACGGAGAGTCCTATTTCCGACTGGATGTATGGGCGCGACTTAAGCCACGTGGATGAGTTTGAAGGGGAGCACAGTACTGTCTGCGACGGCGAGGAGGTCAGATACCGTGCGAGATTTAAGAGTATAAAGGATTCAAGAGACCATTACCTCGGCTGCTACTTTATCGTTGATGATACGACAAGACAGTATAAGGCGATGCAGGCCTTAAAAACTGCCAAAGAAAGTGCCGAAAAAGCAAGGGAAGAGGCAAGAAGAGCAAGCAGTGCGAAGGGCGATTTCCTTGCAAATATGTCCCACGAGATTCGTACTCCCATAAATGCGATTCTGGGCATGAACGAGATGATTCTGAGGGAGGATTTGCCAAAGGAAGTTCGCGAGTATGCAAACAACATCGCAATATCCGGTGAAAGCCTTCTTTCCATAGTAAACGATATTCTTGATTTTTCAAAAATCGAATCCGGCAAGATGGAACTTGTGCCGGTGACTTATGAGCCTTTTTCGATTATTAAGAGCTGCGAAGCCGTAATCATGACAAAACTTATGGAAAAGAGCCTGCATCTTGAAATAGAATGCGATACAAGCTGTCCGCGCCTTTTAAAGGGCGACGACGTGCGCATAAAGCAGGTACTCTTGAATTTCTTAAGCAATGCGGTTAAGTATACGGCAGTAGGAACGGTTACCGTAAAGCTGGGTTGGAAATCACTTCCCGAAGGGGTGGGAGAACTTATACTTTCCGTAACGGATACCGGAATCGGTATAAAGAAAGAAAATATCGAGAAGCTGTTTGAAGCCTTCAAGCGTGTGGATGAGAAGAAGAATCGAAACATCGAGGGAACCGGACTCGGGCTTTCCATATCGTCGCGTTTGGTAGAACTGATGAACGGAGAAATAACGGTTGAATCCGAGTACGGAAAGGGTTCGACCTTTACGGCAATTATTCCGCAGATTGTGGTCGATCCGAGCCATGCCGGAGAGTATGAGTCAAGCAAGCTTGTAACCCGACACGAGTACAAAGAACTCTTCAAGGCACCCGATGCAAAGATTCTGGTAGTTGATGATTACAAGATGAATCTTACTGTAATAAAGGGACTTTTAAAAAAGACCGAAGTAAAGCTTACACTTGTACAAAGCGGAAAAGAAGCAGTTGAGGCGGCAAAGAAAGAAAAGTTTGACCTTATCCTAATGGACCATATGATGCCGGAAATGGACGGAATAGAAGCGCACAGGCTGATTTGCGAAGGCGACAATCCCAACAAGGCAACGCCGATGATAATGCTGACGGCAAATGCACTTTCCGATGCCGAAGAAGGCTATATGCACGAAGGCTTCCAGGGGTATCTGTCAAAGCCCGTTGATTCAAAGAAACTTGAGAAACTGCTTTATGCATTTATTCCTTCGGAGAAAGTAATTCATCAGGCTGACTAATCACTAATCAAAATAGCGTTCCGTTTACGGAACGCTCGACGTCTGGCGCGGTCGCATTAGCGACATTTTCCCATCGCGCGAGTGCGCATCAGTGGCACGTAGTGCCTTTTTGGCTATATAGGGGATTGCGGAGCAATTTCCTATATAGTCAAAAATGGCGTAATCACGTATTTTCAAGGGATTACGCCGTTTCACTTTATAGGAAGTGTTGAATTTTAACTTTAAATTTTCATTGCCGAATCACGTACATAAAGCTTCGGAGTAATGGTACGGCATTTGGGAGTATCGACTCCTTCGGCAGCGGCTATCGCAGCATCAACAAAGGCTTCTCCGAGCTTTGCGTAATCATAATCTATGCTCGTAAGTCTGGGAGTTAAAAGCTCCGTGATATAGGTATTGTCATAGCTGACAACCGAAACATCTTGCGGAACACGGAGTCCTGCTTCATAAAGCCCCTTAATAACACCGCATGCCGAAAAATCGTTAATGGCAATGATAGCGGTTGGCATTTTATCAAGCTTTAAGAGCTTCTTTACGCCTTCGTAACCGGCCTCCTGATCGTAGCCTCCCGTTACGATATAATCGTCACGGTATTCAATCGAACTGAACTGAAGAATCGTCTTGTATGCCTGATATTTTTCGTTGGTCGAAACAACGTCAAGTCGACCGCCCACAAGAGCAATATCCCTATGACCAAGCTCCAGTAAGTGTTCCATAAGCATCCGGCAAGCTGCCTTTGCGTCTATTCTGACCGTAAAACAGTCGACACCGTCAATCTTGCCGTTTACAACCATGGGGATCGATCTGACAATATTGCCGGCTGCCTTGGCAAAATTTGCATCCGTTACAAGGTCGTCGGCTCCTCCTCCGAGCTGGATAATCGCATCGACTCTTTGCTGCATCAGCATATCGAGTTCTTCGATTTCGCGTTCTTTTTCCCCGAGGGAATTAAACAAAATAATACGATAGCCTCTTTCGTGTGCCGCAGTTTCGCAGGCAACGTAAACGGCGCTGTAAAAGGGATTTCGAACGTCGGCGGTAATGAAACCGATGAGCTTCGAATGTGTATCGGACAAACCCTTTGCCAGGGCGTTTGGCTTAAAATTGTACTTTTCAATAAGGGCAAGAACACGGTCTTTTTTGGGTTTCCGTACGTTTGCACTTCCCGTGAGTACACGGGATACCGTCGAAGGAGAGACCTTCGCCTCGGCGGCTATGTCGTAGATAGTAATCGGTTTGTTCGTGCGCTCGTCAGCCATATTTCCCACCCTGCATTATCTTTATTGAAAGCGTTTTCACATACATTTGATGATATATGTTTTGGAAGACGATGTCAAACTAAAGCATACTTTTTTTAGTAATTGTTTTGTGCTAATGTTAGAGAAAGAAAAATTCCTAAGGAGCAAGCAATGAGTGTAAAGGTTTTCATAGACGGAAGTGAGGGTACGACGGGCCTTCGCATAAATGAAAGATTTGAAGGAAGAGACGATATCGAACTTTTGAAAATAGATCCGGAGCTCAGAAAGGACCCCGCTGAGATAAAGCGTCTCATAAATCTGTCGGACGTAACATTTTTGTGCCTTCCCGATCAGGCTGCAATCGAAGCAGCGGAAATGGCAGAAAATGACAGAACCGTTATTATCGATACATCGACAGCCCACAGGACTTGTGAGGGTTGGGCATACGGCTACCCGGAGCTTTCGAAGGCTCACAGAGACGCCATCAGAAACGGGAAGAGAATCGCAGTTCCGGGCTGCTACGCAACGGGCTTTATTACGACAGCCTATCCGCTGGTAGCTGCGGGGATTCTTCCGAAGGACTATCCGGTATCAATATTTGCGGTTTCAGGCTACAGCGGAGGCGGGAAAAAGCTTATTGCAGCCTATGAAGAAGAGGGGCGTGACAAAAAGTTTGATTCCGCGCGGATGTACGGGTGGAGTCAGAAACACAAGCATCTAAAGGAGATGAAAGCCATAACCGGACTTTCAAGAGAGCCGCTTTTCAGCCCTCTTACCACCAATTACTACAGCGGAATGGTAGTGGAAGTGCCTCTTTATGCAGACCTACTTACGGACAAAAAAACACCGCTCGAGATTCACGATTTCTTTGAAGAATACTATAAGGGTGAAAAGTTTATAAAGGTAATGCCTTTCGGATACGAAGAAGAGGCAGGCGGAGCTTTGTTTACGGATGCCGCATCCGGCTGGGACGGAATTGAAATCTTTGTAACGGGAAATGATGATAGAATTGTAGTTGCCACAAGGTTTGACAACCTTGGAAAGGGTGCTTCGGGTGCCGCCGTTCAGTGCCTAAATATCGTGCTTGGCTGCGACGAGGCGAAAGGACTTAATCTTTAATGAACGGAAAGCTTTACGTTGTGGCGACACCGATAGGAAATTTATCGGATTTGTCGCAAAGAGCAATTGAAGTGCTTGGCGAGGTCGACCTGATTGCTTCCGAAGATACCAGAAACACGGGCATTTTATTAAGCCATTTCGATATTCACAAGCCTCAGGTTGCAAATCATAAATTCAACGAGCGTCAGGCGGTGGACAGGTTGGTGAGCGATTTGCTTTCCGGAAAGTCGATTGCCGTTGTCTCCGATGCCGGTACTCCCTGCATCAACGATCCGGGCTTCGTGCTGGTCGAGGCGGCTTCGAAGGCGGGAATTGAGGTATACGGAATTCCCGGCTGCTCTGCTGTCACAACCGCGGTTTCGATATCAGGGCTTCCGTCGGACAGCTTTACTTTTATGGGTTTCTTTCCCCGTGAAGGCAAGGATG
>CAZCPW010000084.1:0-6026 GCA_964499925.1 uncultured Lachnospiraceae bacterium | reverse complement strand
CAATCTTAGCCGTTGCGGGTATTTTAATCGGTAAGATGACATCCGAGCCTGCTATTTGCGGTATCGGTGATGCACTCGGACGCGGAACAATTATTTCAATCGTGCTCGTTATGTTTGTACTTCCTCAGATACTTTTGCTGGGTGAGAAGGTCATCGACAGGACGAGGTTCTCGATGCCCAAGCATGCTGTACAGCTTAACGCAACGGGAAGAACCCGCATCGACGGCGTTATCAGGGGCGAGATCAACGGTACCTTCATCGGTGTTGCGAACGGTATTGTTGACGGTACCGTCAACGTAAATCTTATTTCCGGCACATCTTCCGCAAAGGAGGATGTCGACAAGCTGATTGCCGAAGAGGAAGGTAAGGAAGCACCGCCTCCGAATGAGGATACTGATACGGAAAAAGAAAACAATGAGGAGGGTGAAGCCAATGAAGAACAGTAAGATTAAGAAAATCATTTCAATAGTGCTTATGCTTTGCTTAAGCCTCACCCTTTCAAGCTCCGAAGCCTTCGCAGAGGGCATAAATGATGAAAATGACAATTACATTGAATTCCCCAGTGTGGCATCCGATTGGACGAAGGTTTCGATATCCACGGCAGAGGACCTTGTAAATCTTTCTGAATCTCTGGGCCTTGATACGGCATCGGAAAAGCTTTACGTGACCCTTGAAAACGATATTTCGCTTGAGGGCGTGAAATTTTCACCGATTCCGTACTTTGCAGGCATCTTTAACGGAAACAGCCATACGATAAGCGGTCTTACCTGCAAGGATGAAAATGAACCCGTGGGTTTGTTTGCAACCATAGGCACGGGTGCACTTGTTGAAAACCTTTACGTATCGGGAAGCTTGCAGCCGACCGATTCCTGCAATTACATAGGCGGTATTGCGGGCAGAAATAACGGAATTATTTATAATTGTTCTTTTTCCGGAGTTGTAACCGGAGATGACTATGTCGGCGGCATTGTCGGCTTAAACGGACTTACCGGTATGGTTGTTTCTTCAAACTCAACGGGAGCCGTTCGCGGCAGCAGCATGGTCGGCGGTATCGTCGGTGCCAATAACGGAAAAATAATCGACTGTGTAAACCTAAGCCTTATAAATACCGAGGCCAGCGATTCGGGTGTTGACATTACGGATCTTGATTTAGATTATGCACTTGATGTTTCCAAACTAACTACCCAGGATACCAATTCCATGCCAACCGACGTGGGAGGTATTGCCGGTTATTCAAGCGGAGTAATTTTAAATTGTACTAATTCCAGGGAAATCGGATATTCCCATACGGGTTATAATGTGGGCGGTATTGCCGGCAGAAGCTCGGGCTACATCAAGGGATGTACAAACGAGTCAAGCATTACGGGACGTAAGGATATCGGCGGTATCGTGGGACAGATGGAGCCGTATATCAAAGAAACGGTAAACGAATCACAACTCAAGATTTTAAGTACCCAGCTTGAAGAGATGCAGAATCTCATGACGAAGACTCAGAGCGATGCTTCCTCCACGACATCTAAGATAAGCGACAGAGTTTCGAAAATTACCGACAGTGTAAGCGATGCTCAGGATGATGCCTTTGATTTAAGCGACGAGCTTACGGTAGATAATCTCGAAAATGTGACGGAGGATGATGTAAAGGACGCCGTTTCAAAATTAAATGACGAGATTACAAAAACCTACAATGAAACAAAGGACAAAGCTGAAAATACCGATAAAGAAACCGCAAAGACCGAACTCAAGGATTCTTTATCCGAATTAAATACGCAGATTGATTTGCTCAACAAAGAAGCAAAGGGCTACAGTGACACGCTTGATGCCGATTTGAAGGCAATAAATTCCAAGTATAATGAAATGCAGGATACGTTAGACAATCTTGCAAACACCGATTTGTCGGTTGAGGATACGAGCACTGTAGATCCGGATTTAATAACCCTTGGTGCCGTCAGAGGTTGCGAAAACACCGCATATATTGAGGGCGATTTAAATGCGGGCGGCATAGCCGGAACGATGGGCGAGGAAAACTCCGTAGATCCCGAAGATGAAATCAGTTTAAATATCGATCTTGAAACCTACAAGACGTATGAGTACAAGGCAGTGCTTGATGCCTGCATTAACCGCGGCAAGGTCTATACAAAAAGAAATTATTGCGGCGGTATAGTCGGAAGAGCCGAAGTCGGATATTTAAGAGACTGTGAAAGCTACGGTCTTGTCACCGCAGAGGGCAACTATGCCGGCGGTATAGCTGCATCTGCTCAGATTACGATAAAGAACTGCCTTTCAAAGACAACGGTAAGTGCCGCAAAGTATGCCGGCGGGGTCCTCGGAATAGGCGTAACTGAAGGCACAAATGCCGCAGGCAGCGTGGTTGCGGACTGCAGAGCTTTAGTCAAGATAACCGATGCCACGAAGTTTTACGGTGCAATAGCATCGACTCCGGACGGCGAATATGACAACAATATTTTCGTAAGCGATACCCTTCTCGGACTCGGCTCTTACAGTGCCGACGGAAAAGCCTATGCGGTAGATTACGATACCCTTGTTGCCGGAATAGAAAATGCCGAGGAATTTACAACCCTTACCCTTACCTTTATGGCTGAGGATACGGTTTTAAAGACGGTTAAGTTCCAGTATGGTGAGAGCTTCGGCGAGGATGTTTATCCCGAAATTCCTTCAAAGAAGGATTGCTTTGCAAAGTGGGATGTGGAAGACCTTACAAATCTTACCACCGACACAAAGGTAAATGCGGTATATACACCTTTCGTAGCATCCCTGGCATCCGAAAATGTCAGAAGTACCGAGCGCCCGATATTCTACGTGGAAGGTAATTTTTCGGATACGGATGTACTCACAATAAGTGAATCAAACATAAATGCTTACGAAGTTGAAAAAGAAAATACAAACGGATTGATTAATCTGTTCTTTGACAGAGTACTTGAAGAACAGTGGCTTGTAACAATTCCGGATGACGGACTCGAAAGCCACGTACTCAGATATCTTCCGTCCACGATCAGTTCAAGAACACCGGATGTCTATGTCCACGGTGAAAACGGATGGAAGGAAGTCAATTTAACCGAAATCGGAAGCTATTATTCATTTGATGTAGACGGAAATGAAGCAGAGATAGCAGTGGTTGCGGTTACACCTCTCTATGGCAGTTTCGCGATGGTTGCCGTAATCATATTGGTAATTATTTTTGCGGTAGTCGTAATTTTGAGACGAACAGCCTCGAAAAAGAAACAAAAGGAACTTTTGGTAGAGGAAAGAAAGGAAGTACTTAAGAAGCTTGTTACCGAAACCGCAAAGGGCGGTGAGGACTCTATAGAGAGAAACGAAGATCTTATCAATTTCCTTGCGGATGTTAATGCAGAACCAAAGATTGTCAAGAAAAAAGTAAAGCCCGGAATCATTATAGCGAGGGCAGTTGTATGCTTACTTCTTGTGCTGGTTGTTTCGTTAACACTTCTTTTTACAAACAAGCCTGAGATACTTAAGAAAGCCGTTACGGATTTCTTTGTGGAAGAGCTTGTTGAGAAGAGCGACTGCGAATTCGGTGCGGACATAAAGCTTGTCGTAAACGGAAACCTGACGGAAACGACCGCGCATGTCACCGATGTGAAGGAAGACAGCGTAAAGGCAACCGTTGTTTCGATAAACGGAATAAACCTCTACTGTACGGATACCAAGGTTTACCTTGAAAACGGTAAGGCATTCAATGTTTCCGATGTCGTTCCGAACTACAGTGAGACGATAAAGGCACTTGCCGGAGTCACGGAAACCGGTGATGTAAGTTCACGCAAGGTTGACGGAGGAACACTTCATACAATAGTTTTGTCGGGTAACGATGCTCTTGAAATCTGCGAATCGGTTCTTTGCGATTATGCGGAAGAGATAAAGAAAATCGATGAAATTACGGTCGACATACTTACTAACGGTTTGAACGTCAAGGAAGTTAAGATTTCCGGAAATGTAACTACGGAGGGCAATAAGCGCATAAATCTTACAGCTGCTTTTGATATGACAGATAAGGCAGAAACAACGGCAAGCATACCCAAGGCCGTTACGACAGCCATGAGCGAGGAAACCGAGAGTGCCGTCATCACGAAGGATATGTTAAAGCTTCTTTATGCATTCGGTGAGTTTGAAAACGAAGATCCCGCCGGAGCAAATATAAAGATTTCGGCAGGCGGAGACGTTCTTACACTTTCGGACAATCTCTCCTGGTACAGGACGAAGGTAGATGACGAGTGGATCAGATCCATATCAAAGAACGGCGTAACACTTTACTATACCGATAAAGCATCGTGTACCGCAAAGGGCATCTCCCTTACCGAAGCACAGGCGGAAACTGTTGATACGGCAGGATTCTTGGACTTCGTATATGACATTTGCATGGAAGATGCATTTACCTGTACGGAGGACGGAAATGTTCTTACGTACAAGATCGATCTTGACTCGGATGACATGGAAAGCCTCGCAGAGATGCTTGCTCCGGAATTAAAGGACATGGATGTTACCCTTCAGAGCGGAACGATAAATGTTACGGTAAATGACAATAAACTTTCCGAGATACGCACAAGAATTTCGGGACGTGCAAAGCTCGTTCTTTCTACTCAGAGCTTTACATTAACTGCAACGATGACACCCATGGATGGTTTGTCCGACATAGACATACCTTCCGAGGTAGTTGATACATTGACCAATAAATAGCTTAAAAGCCTCTACACACTGTAGGGGCTTTTTCCTTGCTTTTTTTACCAATCTGCTTTACCCTATTAGAGGGCAGGGGTTATAAAGGAAGCAGTATGATTTTATCTTCTTCAATTTTGTCGGCGGATTTTAACAGGCTTGGAAGTGACATTGAAAAGGCTGTTAAGGCCGGAAGCGATTATATTCATGTTGACGTGATGGACGGACTTTTTGTTCCGTCAATTTCTTTCGGAATGCCGGTGCTAAAGGCAATCAGAAAGGAAACGGATGCTACGCTTGACGTGCATCTGATGATAGAAGAGCCTATCAGGTATGTAAAGGAATTTGCGGATCTCGGAGCCGATATCATCACGGTACATTACGAGGCCTGCTCGGACGTACGCACGACGCTTGAGGCAATAAAAAGCGCCGGAGTTAAGGCAGGACTTTCCGTTAAGCCCGATACGGATATAACGGTTGTTTATCCATTACTTGAAATGATCGATATGGTCTTGGTAATGACGGTTGAACCGGGCTTCGGAGGGCAGAAATTCATCGAGGCTACGGCGGACAAGGTCAGAAGTATCAGACAGGTTATCGATGAGCGAGGCTTAGATACGGATGTTGAAATTGACGGCGGTGTGACGAAAGACAATGTCAAAAAGATTCTTGAGGCGGGGGCAAATGTAATCGTTGCAGGCTCCGCGGTATTTAACGGAGACATTGCTTCAAACGTAGGATATCTTAAGTCGATTGATTAATTTTACAGAATGATATGAAAAAACCCGCCAAACGGCGGGTTTCATTTTTGAAATAAATTCTAACCTTTTAATTTCTTTAGTTTATTAAGTACATAGAAGTAAGCGGGGATCAGGAAGAGGTCCGCAAATATCCATGCAAGCGGGCTTGCAAAAGCGGCTCCCGTGAAGCCGAACTTCGGTACAAAGATGACAGCGGCAATTGACCTTCCTATCATCTCAAGCACTCCCGCCAAAACGGCAAAGCCCGAAAAGCCCATGCCCTGAATCATAAAGCGGACAACGTTTACAAATACAAGCGGTACATAGAAGCAGGCATTGATGATTAAGAAGCTTGTTGCCTCCGAGATGACTTCCGTTTCGTTTGCTGACACGAAAATCGAGACCATGTATTTTCCCGTAAGCTTTAGTACGCCGAGGATTGCCAGCGAGTAAACAATGCCTATCAGGGAAGCGGCAAAGACGCCCTTGGTGAGTCTTTCAAGCTTTCCGGCTCCGACATTCTGCCCACCGTAGGTCGACATTGTCGAACCGAGGGCATCAAAGGTCGTGCCAAGCAGGTTTGAAACCTTTCCGGCA
>CAZCPW010000083.1:0-6079 GCA_964499925.1 uncultured Lachnospiraceae bacterium | reverse complement strand
CCGGTATGCCTATGCAGCCGAAGTATCTGCGGCCCTTCTTTGTCTTTCTGATGACGATGTCCTTGCCGCACTTAGGGCAGGGAACTCCGATTTTTTCAAAGTAAGGCATCGTATTGCGGCATTCGGGGAATCCGGGACATGCAAGGAATTTACCGTGCGGTCCGTACTTGATGACCATGTTTCTTCCGCATAAAGAACAAACTTCTTCACTTACTTCGTCGGCAATTTTTACTTTATCCAGGTCCTTCTCCGCAGCCTGTACCGCAGCATCCAGATCGGGATAGAAATTAGAAACAACCGTCTTCCATTTAATGTTGCCCTCACCGATTCCGTCGAGAAGAGCCTCCATATTGGCGGTAAAATTAACATCGACAATTGTGGGGAAAGCTTCCTTCATCATCTTGTTAACCACTTCACCAAGTTCGGTTACATATATGTTTTTACCTTCTTTGGCCACATAGTGACGGGCAAGGATAGTCGATATGGTAGGCGAATAGGTACTCGGACGGCCGATACCCTTTTCTTCCAGTGCCCTTACAAGGGATGCCTCCGTGTAATGAGGCGGAGCCTGCGTGAAATGTTGTTTATCCTCGATATCAACAAGAGTAAACTTCGTATCCTTGTCTATACTCTTTGTAATCGCATTTTCCTTTGACTCCTCTTTCGAGTCATCGTCCGTGCTTTCCGTATACACATTCATAAAGCCGGCAAAAACAAGCTTCGAAGCATTAAGTGAAAACTTCTCGCCCTCTGCCATGAGCTTTATGCCGGTCGTTTCATATACGGCATCCGCCATCTGGGAAGCCGTAAAACGCTTCCAAATAAGCGCATAAAGTCTTAACTGGTCTCTTGAAAGATAATCCTTTAAGGTCTCGGGTTCCCTTGTAATATCCGTAGGTCTGATTGCTTCGTGGGCATCCTGAATCTTAGCACCCTTCTTGTCCCTTGACTCGTCTTTTCTTACGAACTTTTCGCCGTATTTTGTTTCTATATAATTTTCGGCAGCTTCCGCGGCTTCTTTTGCGACTCTTGTCGAATCGGTTCTTAAATAGGTAATAATACCCTGAGTCTCACTGCCTATCGAAATACCTTCGTAAAGCTGCTGAGCGATTCTCATGGTCTTCTGCGTAGAAAAATTAAGCGCACGGCTTGCTTCCTGCTGAAGCGTCGACGTTGTAAAGGGAAGCGGGGCCTTACGTACACGCTCGCTTACCTTGATGTCCTCTGTCTTGAATTCTTTTCCTTTTAACTTTTTAAGAAGAGCTTCCGCTTCTTCTCTGTTCTTAATGGTGCCCGTGTATTTTGCATACATCGGCTTCGAAAATCCGTCTGCCGAGAGACACGCATCGACAGTCCAGTATTCTTCCGGTACGAAGGCGTCAATCTCCGCTTCCCTGTCGCAAATAATCTTAAGTGCGACACTTTGAACACGTCCGGCGCTTAAGCCTCTTTTTATTTTTGCCCAAAGAATAGGCGAAATCTTGTAGCCCACCATTCTGTCAAGAATTCTTCTGGTCTGCTGGGCATCCACAAGATTCATATCGATGCTTCTTGGATTCTTAAGTGATTCCTTGACGGCATTCTTGGTGATTTCGTTGAAAGTTATCCTGCTGACATCCTTGTCCGCAAGCTTGAGGCTTTCCATCAGATGCCAGGAAATTGCCTCTCCTTCGCGGTCAGGGTCGGTTGCGAGATAAATCTTATCGGCCTTCTTTACTTCCTTTCGCAAAGAAGCAAGCACGTCTCCTTTTCCTCTGATTGTGATATATTTGGGTTCATAGTCATGCTCTACGTCAATGCCGAGCTGACTCTTCGGCAAATCTCTTACATGTCCGCAGCTTGCTACCACTTCAAAGTTACTTCCCAAAAACTTTTTAATTGTGTTTACCTTTGCAGGCGACTCCACAATCACCAAATTCTTTGCCATGGTTCCTCCTATACGTTTCCGGGCGGTTACCTTTTTATGCAAAACGCTGTATTTCCCAATGATTTCCGTCCGATGTCACGTTAACGTGTAGTACTATACAATAAATAAATTTTGTATGCAAGAATAAAATAGGGATAGCGTATAGACAGCGGCCGTATTATCAGAAGAAACTTTAAACTTCCTCTTCATCGTCATCTCCTGTCAAAAGAACATTCCTTTGCGATATGCCGTAATCTGTCATCTTGAATCTACTTCCGCCCATGCTTATTAAAATTCCTTTTTCGACAAGGGTCAGGCAGATGCTCATGATTCCGAAACTTGGAATGCTTACACTTAAAGAAAGAAGATCCGGAGTAAACGAAGATTCATCACAGGATTTTATTATTAGGATTTCATCATCCGTCAAATCTCGCCTGACACCCGCAGCCGACTTCTTTGCTGTATGAAGTATGGCTGTATCTGTCCCAAATTTATCGACAATTTCATGTGCAAAAGCATCTATATCCGTAATAACTCCGGCACCGTCCCTTATAAGAGCATTGGTCCCGAGACTTGTGACATCGGTGATTCGTCCGGGGATTGCATAGATATCCTTTCCGTAATTCAGAGCGTGATCTACGGTTATCATGGTTCCGCTTTTTTCTTTGGCCTCCACGACGCACAGAGCATCGCACATGCCGGCAATGAGGCGATTCCTTAAGGCAAAGTATGGTCTTAAAGGCATGGTACCGGGCGGAAATTCACTTAAAATACCGCCGTTTTTAAAAAGCTTTTGGTATAAAGCCCTTGACTCCCTTGGATATAAAACATCCACACCGCCACCGAGAATCGCAAGCGAGTGCCCGCCTGCATCAAGAGCGGAGCTCTGAGAGACGGAATCAATCCCTCTTGCCATTCCGCTTACCACCGAAATTCCGTTTGAAGCCAGAACTTCTCCGAGTCTTTTTGCCACATTGCATCCGTATTCGGAACATTCCCTGGCACCTATAACCGAAACGCAGGGGATATTTGTATTCGCAAGCTTTCCTTTTAAGAATAATACCGGCGGAGGGTCCTTGATCTGCTTTAACTTGTTCGGATAAAGAGAATCTTCTATAGAAAGAACGGAAATTTCTTTTTCCTTAAGATAAAAATATTCCCTGAAAACATCTATTTTTTTCTTGGCTTCCGAAAGCCTTTCAAGCTGGCTTGAAGTAAAAATGCCTGTGCTTGAAAGTACCTCGTCGCCTGCATTGTAAAATTCCTTGGGAGATGCAAAAAAACTCTGCATTCGCTCGTACGTCCTGATCCCGATGCACATCGTCGCGGAAATATAGTAAAAATACGGCAGGGTCCCTTCTCTGTCTTCGTTAAATGCTTTTTCAAAAATCCCCATTACTGTAACCCTCCGAAATAGTTGGGAAACCTGTAGCAGCAGGCTTCCGATAGGTGCTTGACGGTTACGCTTTCCGAATCCGAAAAGTCCGCAATGGTACGCGCGACTCGCATAATCTTGTAAAAAGAACGCATACTCAATTTCATGGAATCGTACATGGAAAAAGAAAAATCCTGCTCGCTTTTCCCAAGTTTTACATACTCATCCATCTTCGACGAAGGAATGAAGGAATTGAATTTAAAGGTTTCGTGTTCGAAACGCTTCTTTTGCCGCAAAACGGCATCGCGAACTCTTTCTTTAATCTCATATCCACTCATTTCGGGCATTCCCGTTTTCTTTACCGATTTAATATCCATTCTTTGTGCTTCGACGGTGATATCGATGCGGTCTAAGACAGGACCTGAAATCTTTGAAAGGTACCTTGCTATCTGAGGCTCGGTACAGGAACAGCGGCTTCTGTCCGGAAAGTAACCACACGGACAAGGATTCATTGCCCCAACCAACATAAAGTTTGCGGGGTAGGTGTAGGTGTTCTTGGCCCTTGAAACCGTGATGATGCCGTCCTCTAAGGGCTGTCTCAGCATATCGAGGGTTTCTCGTTTGAATTCGGGCATTTCGTCTAAGAAAAGTATTCCGCGATGACAAAGCGAGACAAGCCCCGGCTTTGCAAGGGAACCGCCTCCCGTAAGAGCCTGGGAACTGGCTCCGTGATGAGGGGAAAAGAATGGCCTTTTATTAATGAAAGGTCTTTCCTCGTCAAGTCTTCCTGCAACGGAATGAATGGTCGTGACCTCGAGACATTCTTCGTAGGTAAGCGGAGGCATTATGCCGGGAATTCTTTTGGCAATCAGAGATTTTCCGGTTCCGGGAGGTCCGGTTATCAGCAGGTGATGAAAACCGCTTGCGGCAAGAGCGGCGGCACGTTTGACATTGTCTTGACCGTAGACATCGTCAAAACTGAGCTCCGATTCATTGCTTTCAATGATGGAATTTGCCTCATCACTTTCAAAGGGTGCGATGGCGGCATTTTTAAACTCCTCACCAAGGGCCAGATAGGATATTAACTCGGTAAGATTATTAACGGGGATTATGTCGATGCCTTTGATCATGACGCCTTCCAAGGCATTGGCTTTCGGAAGGATTACGCGTTTAAAGCCGCTTTCTTTTGCCATTCTTACAATAGGAAGAACTCCCCTTACGGCGCAGATATCACCATCCAAGGAGAGAGCTCCGATTATAAGTGTACCTTCGGGGTCGAATGCGTTTATATGCCCAAAGACTCCAAGCAGCGCTGCCGCAATCGGAAGATCGAAGCCTGCTCCGATTTTGTGCTCGTCCGCGGGACTTAAATTTATAACTACTTTCATGGAAGGGATGGTGATGCCGGAATTTTTGAGAGCGACCCTTACACGGTCTTTGGCTTCTTTAACCTCGGAACCGGGAAGACCGATTATTTCAAGCCCCGGGAGGCCTGAGGATGCGTCGACTTCAACGGTAATAAGGTCGGCAAAAACACCGCCGACTTTACCGGTAAAAATTTTATAAACCATATTCGATTAACTCTTAAAATGCCAATGAATAAACGGTTTCGGATGGAAACCGACAGAACCTTGTATTTAGAATACTATATTGATTTTTGCTTTGTCAATGATTGTTTCCGATATTCTGCCTTAAAATCAAGTCCTTACCGTGATATCATTTGAATATAAAAGGTGTTACCGATAGACGGCCGGACCCTTAAGCCAAATACAACATCTTCCTACTTCCACCAAACGTGTCAGGCACTCGACAGCTCAAAATCATATCTGCAATAATTCTTCCGGCTTGCATCCGAGTACGCGCCCCAGCTTTATCACATCTATGGCTCTTGTGTGATTTATATCTCTCTGCCTTTGCTCAAAAAGCTGTATCTGCCGTAACGGGACACCGGACAAATCTGACAACTCTCGCTGTGATAATCCTGAATATTTTCTGATACGTTTAATGTTTGTTTCCTTATAATGTTCATCCCAAAACTCATTCATTGTATCAACAAAATGCATAATGTCCATTTCATGGTAAACATCATACATATCTGCGATCTTACCAATTGGCACAGCATCATTTATCCTCAGAAATGTACGGCATGTATACCACTGGTAATATGCCAAAGCCCATCCGGTCCAATATTCCGGTGATTTGTCCAGATACATCTCATCCTCATGCTCTATAGGAGCAAGCCCGGATTTTTCTACCACTTCTTTTGCAAGTTCACAGCCTGTTTTTCCGGCTATATATGTCGGATTTCCTGTTTGAAACTGTGTAGAAACATCCGACATCAGAAACAGACCATAAAATTTTTCAAGTTCAAGCTCACAGGTATTTGCCGCAAAGTCCAGCATATCGCCCATTATACGCTGCGCCATTGCAAGATAATCAGACGGATAAGCGCGCATCTCCATTTTTAATTTCCTTCCTCATGATATCAAGAATAAACAGATCGTTCACATCAGCCGTTACCGCTTTACTTCTGCGATACTCCCGCCTTGCTTCACGCTCCCTTTCTCTCTTTTTATTGAAGTATTCCCCCGCATCAACATCTTCATAACCGATAAAATTTATCTGTTCGAAAGCCTTTTTTCTTTTTAAAACAATTTGTTCTCCGAGTTTTCCTAACCGCATCGCCTCTGACAGCTTCTGAAGTGAAATGACACCTGCAACAAAATCCTGTACGAATGAAAAGTATGAGTCATCTGCCCTGTAGCCTATTATCACATCATATCCCGAAATGTCAGGAA
>CAZCPW010000082.1:0-6100 GCA_964499925.1 uncultured Lachnospiraceae bacterium | reverse complement strand
TTTATGAGTATTACATGCAGTCGCTTGATTTAAATAAAGACTACGATATACCCAAGATGGTATATCTGTATTTCGGATATGATTCGACACTTCCCTGGCAGTACAATGCCTATCTGTATGCGCGCATCATCCTCAAAAAGGATGAGCTTACGGATATTTTCGAGACCTACAAGCCGATAATCGAAAGCTTTGCCATAAGCGAGGTCTTAAAGGGACACATTAACAGGGATATGGCGGTTGTTTACAGGTTTGTGCTTGAAAACATCAGGATAACCGCGGAAATGGCGGATGTGCTTTCAAGACTTTTGTTTGTCCATAGGGTCGTAGTGAACAGGGATGATATTTTAAAGGCCGTTATTTATGAAAGCTCGGAGGATTATGAGCAGGTCTACACGGTTGAAAACGGTGAAGTCTACCTCCCGATTTACGGTAAGGACTACACCCTTTTATTTGAGGACGGACTTTCAAACAGATTCCTGCTTAAAGAAACCTATGAGCTTGAAAGACTCATGGTGCCGGGTATGCTTGCATCGAGGATTTTGAGGCTTTCAAAAGACAATCTTGAGTTTGACGTCTATGCGATTGAAAACAGTCTTGAGATGGTCGAGATAAACGAGGAAAGCAAGGAGCGTTACCAAAGAATTCTTGACGCACCCCGTATTTCCGCTCTTTACAAGAGCGCAGTTCGCAGCAAACTCATGGATTACTACTTCAATCATGACGAGATAAAGGAGCTTGACGGCATCTTAGAGAGCCTTGAACCTTTGAAACTTACCGGTAAAGAAAGAAAAGAGGGCTTTAGCTACCTGCTTATAAGGGGAATGTTTGATACGGCGCTTGACTGGATAGACAAGACCGGCATCAAGGGCTTGGAACTAAAGGACATAGTAAGCCTTACGGTAAAACTGATACAGAGAAGCGAGTTTGCCTACGATGAGGTACTTTTGAAGCTTGCGGATTTTTCTTTCTTCGCAGGACGTGCGGACGAAGCTCTGCTTAAGTATCTTTCGGAATACTATAAAGGCCTTACGAAAGACTTAAGAAAGATTTTCAATGAAGCCTTAAACAAAAACGTCGAAACCTTCGGGCTCTGCGAGCGGATGCTTAAACAGATGCTTTACACGGGATATTTTGTTTCCGAAAGAGGTAAGGTTTACAAGGAATACATAAAGGGAAATTATGACGGAAGGCTCTGCCTTGCCTTTATCACCGAGTGTGCCTACGATTATTTCGTAAAGGACAGGGTGACGGAAGAGTTTGTTTTTACAAGTCTTGCAAGGGCAAGTCTCAAGGGAGAAAAGCTTGACAATATCTGCAAGCTTGCCTTTTTAAAGTATTATTCCGAGGGCGGACACGAGCTTACTGAGGAGGTTAGGCTGAATTTAAAATCCTTTGTGAGTGACGTTCTTTCTCAAGGCATATATATGTCGTTTTTTAAGGCGTACAGAGAGTATGCGCCTTTGGAAATAGACAAATTTAACGATAAGACCATCATCGAATACAGGACGGACCCTTCGAAGAAGGTGTACATACATTACACGATTGACGGAGGCGCGGAGGGCTTCACGGAATATACCACCGAGGAAATGCATCACATGTACGGCGGAGTATTTTCAAAACCCTTCATCCTGTTCTTCGGGGAAAGCCTTCTTTACTATATTACCGAGGAAAATGAAAACGGAACGGAAGAGCTTACGGAAAGTGCAAGCGTTCAGAAGAGCGACCTTGCGGGTGAGATTTCTTCCTCGCGGTTTAATCAGGTCAATGACATCGTGATTTCAAAGACCCTGGAAGATTACAGCGCGTTAAACGAGATGCTTTATGAATACAGCAAGCATGCTTATATCGTAAATGAAATGTTTAAGTTAAAGTAAGAGGAAAAGGCGTGGACGTTACTTCTTTGAAAAAATCGAATAGCGGGGAAATAGCGATAGGCTTTGATTTGACCGATACCTATTCGCAGGTAAGCTACGCCCTCATGGACGAGGATCACGTGGAAACCTTTTCAACGGTTCCCGGGACCTTTTCCTATCGTATTCCCACGGCACTTTTAAAAAGGCGCGAGGTAAATCAGTGGTTTGCCGGGAAAGACGCCGTCAAGAATAAGGACTTTGACGGATATTACATAGATAAGCTTGTAAGTCTTGCCAAAAAAGAAACAGTTAAAATCGGCGACGAGGATTTTAAACCCTCTGCGCTTATTGCGTTGTTTATGAAACGGACGCTTTCTTTGGTTTCTTTTTCCTTTCCCGCAAACAAGATAGTTTCCTTTATGGTGACGGTTGAAAATCTTGACGAAAACATGGTAAGGGTGCTTTCCGAGGCGGTTGCGTCATTAAATTTAAAGACAAACAACATCTTTTTCCAGAGCCATACGGAGAGCTTTTATTATTACAATATTTATCAGCCGGGTGACCTTTGGAAGCGGGAAGTTTTGCTGCTTGATTTTTCAGGAGAGACGCTTCTGAGCCTTCGGATGGAATGCAACAGGAACACAACACCCATAGTTGCCTTCATAGCCGAGGAACGCTTCAGAAACTTTTACAATGCAAATATCGAGGGACTGTCTGCGGACACAAGCGATGCCTACGAAGCGGACGAGAGACTGCATGAAATAGTCGGAAAGCTTACCGAAGGACGGCTTTTCTCGGCGATATACTTTATAGGGGATGCCTTCAATCAGGAAGTATTCAGAGAATCCGTGCGTCTTGTGTGCTCTAAGGGTCGTGTCTTTGAAGGAAACAACCTTTATTCAAAGGGCGCAGCCTTTGCCGCAAAGAATAAGATTGCGGCATCGACGCTTAGCCTCGGACATGTATTTCTCGGCAATGAAAAGCTTAAATCAAATATAGGAATCAATGTGTTAAAAAGAGGGCAGAATGCCTATATGGCACTTCTTGACGGCGGTATCAACTGGTTTGAAGCACACAAGGAATGCGACATCATCCTCGATAAGGGTAATAAGGTTTCACTTGTGATTACTCCTCTTACGGGGAAAAATCCCGAGGTGGTCGACATAACGCTTGAGGACCTTCCGAAACGTCCGCCGAAGACGACGAGACTGAATTTAAGGCTTAACATGACTTCGGTAAATTCTTTGGAGGTCACGATTACCGACCTTGGCTTCGGTGAGCTTTTTAAGGGCTCCATGACCGAGTGGAAGGAGGTAATAGGCGTATGACGAGTCAGATTTATGCCTGCACGGGGCAGATTGCTAAGACGCCCTACTACTTTGAAAAAGCGTATGTAAATGTCTATTCGATAGAAGAGCTTTGCTACGTGATTTACGAAAACGCTTTTCTGATAGACAGCGACATCCTTTCAAGAGATCTCGTAAACTGGATTGACAAAGAATGCGGACTTACGGAACTTTCAAGAGACCTTTACATGCTCATCAACCAGAATGCCCTTCCGAAAGCCTTCGTGGGGACGATTTTGGACTATGTAGGCTTTTATTCAAAGGATGAAATCAAGAAGGTCGAAAGCATTTTAAACCTGAATGTTTCCATGAACGTCTTTGAAAAGTGGAAGGCAAAGGCAGACTTTTTAACGGAAAACAGACATTTCCTGCTCGCCGTAAAGGAGTACGAAAAGCTTCTTTCGGGGCTTCCCGAGGGTGAGGTGGATTTAAGATCGCGTATATACAACAATCTCGGCGTGACCTATATGCATCTGTATCTTTCGGATGCTGCCATAGATTGTTTTAAAAAGGCTTACGAGCTTAATAACGACTGGGACGCCTATAAAAATCGCCTGGCGGCATTACGGCTTACTCTTTCCGATGATGAATACATAAGGATTGTTTCGGAAGAAGAAAATTCCTACAGGATAAACGATACCCTGGAAAGTGAGTTTGAAAGGGTAAAGGCGGAGTTTGACGAAAGTCCCGAGGCTTTGAATTTAAAGGAAATATTCGCACTTAAGGACAGTAAGGACGCAAACCTTTACTACGAGAAGGTTACAAATCTGACCGAGAGCATTAAAGCCGATTATCGTGACATCACCCTGGAAGCGGAAGGTTATTGATGGGATTCTTTGACAAGTTTTTTAAAAAGAAACTGAATACCGAGACAGATGACGAAGCACCCATTTCGCGTTCAAGCCTTGATTTAAGCGATGCTTACCTGAGGGAGCAGTATGTGATAAGCTGCCTTGAACAGTTAAAGGAAGCAGAGGGCGAAATCGACCAAATCAATTCGGAGTATGCTTCGGTCACGGCCCAGCTTACCGATATGGAGGAAATCGAAGGGCTAAAAGGCGAGAAAAGGGATGAACTCTGTGCAATAGCAAAGAACATTCACGACTACAAGCTTGCCCACGACAAATTCGTGTTAAATCCCGGAAATATGACGGAGAGCGAGTTTGACAGACTTGAAGCCTTGGGAGACGAAACTCCCGACGGCATTAAAAGGATTTCCGAGGAGGAAGAATACAAGGCAAAGGTAAAAAGCGACTTAAACAGGATAGACAGAGAGAAGACAGCCTACACATTTAGGCGCGCGGAGGTTTCAAGAAACCTTGAAAATATGCGGGGAATTTCGATGATAGCGATTGTGGCGGCAGCAGTCCTCATGGTCATCCTGCTTCTTTTGCAACTGCTTCTTTCTTTGGACGTTTCGATAGGGTACTACATCGGAGTCATTGCGGTTGCACTCACCGAAACGATTGTTTATTTAAAGTACACGGACTATTCCAAGGAAAAAAGAAAAATCGAATCGACCATGAACGAGTTGATTCTTTTGGAAAATAAAGTTAAAATCCGCTATGTCAACAATAAGAACCTGCTTGACTACCTTTACACAAAGTACGGCGTGGAGAGTTCAAAAGAGCTAAAGGAGTTGTACGAGAAGTTTTTAAAGGAAAGGGAAGACAGGAGAGCCTTTGAAAAGAACGAGGCCCTGTATGCGGAGGAAATTGCGCGTCTTTCAAAGCGGTTAAAGACTTTGAATATTCAGAATCCCGAAATCTGGCTGCATCAGTCGGATGCCATTTACGATAAGCGTGAGATGGTCGAGATAAGGCACAGACTGATAGGAAGACGTCAAAAGTTAAGAAAGCAGCTTGAGTACAATGAACAGGTTGCTCTGGAAGCTTCAAACGAAATCAGACAGGTGGCAAACAATTACCCCGAAAGCAGCAATTCCATAATGGAAATGATAGACAAATACAGTTTGGAAAAATAAGCCGGCCGATTGATTGGGTCGGGATAAAAGGAGAGGTTTTATGGCAACAGACGTTTATTCGAGTCCGCTTTCCGAAAGGTATGCGAGCAAGGAAATGCAGTATATTTTTTCTCAGGACTTCAAATTCAGGACATGGAGAAAGTTGTGGATTGCACTTGCGGAAACGGAGAAAGAACTGGGATTAAACATTACGGATGAGCAGATTGAAGAGTTAAAGGCTCATGCGGACGATATCAATTACGATGTCGCAAAGGCGCGTGAAAAGGAAGTCCGCCACGATGTCATGAGCCATGTATATGCTTACGGTGTTCAGTGTCCGAAGGCAAAGGGAATCATTCACCTTGGAGCCACCAGCTGTTACGTAGGCGACAATACCGACATCATTACCATGAACGAAGCTTTGAAGCTTGTGAAGCGTAAGCTTGTAAACGTAATAGCAGAGCTTTCAAAGTTTGCGGATACCTACAAGGATTTGCCGACCCTTGCATTTACGCATTTTCAGCCGGCTCAGCCCACGACGGTTGGAAAGAGGGCAACTCTCTGGACCCAGGAATTTTTAATGGATTTAGAGGACCTTGAATACGTACAGTCGACCCTTAAACTGTTGGGCTCGAAGGGTACGACCGGAACTCAGGCTTCCTTTAAGGAGCTTTTCAACGGAGACGATGAAACCATCAATAAAATCGATCCGATGATAGCAAAGAAGATGGGCTTTAAGGAATGTTACCCCGTATCCGGACAGACTTATTCCAGAAAGGTCGACACAAGGGTATTAAATATCCTTGCGGGAATCGCAGCCTCCGCTACGAAGATGTCAAACGATATCCGTTTGCTTCAGCACTTAAAGGAAGTTGAAGAACCCTTTGAAAAGAGCCAGATCGGTTCTTCGGCAATGGCATATAAGAGAAATCCCATGA
>CAZCPW010000081.1:0-6118 GCA_964499925.1 uncultured Lachnospiraceae bacterium | reverse complement strand
TCGGAATCGGTCTTGCAAAGGAACTGCTCCATCGCAATTCGGACGATAAAAGCCACCGTGTTAAGCTAAAGAAGCATTTTATTATGCTGTCGTTGTTTTTACTCGGAGCCGTAATCGGAACGGTATTTTGCAATCTTTTCGGAGGCCATGCTATTTGGATAACGGCGGCACCGCTTATCGTGTTGTTCTTCCTGATGCTTTATGACGATAAGGCAAACGGCTTGGAACATTTGGAACAGAAGCCGATGGGACATTAATTGCTTCGGTTAGTGCTAATTGAGCCTATTTAGAAAGATTTAACCTGTTTATTTTAAGCGAATCTTTAATTTTTCTAAATATATCCCCTGTTTTGTTTCTTAATCCGGTGTGATAGAATGGCTTCATGAGCAATAAAAAGAAGTTATTAAGAATCATTCCCATGATTTTGGTCATGGTCGTTATTTTTTATTTTTCCACGATGGAAGGCGATGATTCCGCCGAGACGAGCGGATTCTTTCTTGATATAGCAATGAAGTTCACGGAAGAGTTTACACACCATGGGCTGAGCGCGGCGGCACTTGCCACGATGCACATAATTATCAGGAAAATCGCACATTTTACGGAATATCTGGTACTGGGTCTTTCGATAATGTTTGCTTTTTATGATTATTTTAAGGGTAAAAAGCTTTCGCTTCTTCCGATTCAGGCTATTGCAACACTTTATGCGACGACCGACGAGATTCACCAGTATTTCGTGCCGGGGCGATATGGCACCTGGTTTGACGTGATGATTGACTCGTGCGGGGCATTTACCGGAATTTTGATATATTTCTTTATCCATAAAAAGAGAAATGAGAGGGACGAACATGAAACATTATGATTATCTGATAGTCGGTGCGGGACTTTTCGGAAGCGTTTTTGCTCACGAGCAGACAAAGAACGGAAAGAAATGTTTGGTAATCGACAAGAGAAATCACATCGGGGGCAACATCTACACCGAGAACCGTAACGGTATTAACGTTCACAAATACGGAGCGCATATTTTCCATACCTCTGACAAGGAGGTTTGGGACTATGTAAACGAATTCGCCGAGTTTAACGATTACATCAATTCTCCGATTGCAAATTTCCATGGCGAGACCTATCATCTTCCTTTCAACATGTATACATTCGAGAAGATGTGGGGTGTACATGAGCCGGAAGAGGCAAAGAAGATTATCGAGGATCAGATAAAGGACTTAAATATTAAGGAGCCCAAGAATCTTGAAGAGCATGCTCTTTCCATGGTCGGACGCGACGTTTACGAAAAGCTTGTAAAGGGCTACACCGAGAAGCAGTGGGGCAGGGATTGTAAGGACCTTCCGGCATCCATCATCAAAAGACTTCCGGTGAGATTTGAGTTTAACAACAATTATTTCAATGACTTATATCAGGGAATTCCGATCGGAGGCTACACAAAGATCATCGAAAAGCTTCTTGCCGGCGTTGACAGAGCTTTGAATGTCGACTTTGAAACCTTCAAACAGGAAGCACCTGCCATGGGAATTACCTATGACAAGCTTCTCTTTACGGGTATGATTGACGAGTACTTTAACTACAGCCTCGGGCATCTTGAGTATAGGACGCTTCGCTTTGAAACCGAGTATTTAAAAGACGTCGACGACTATCAGTCAAATGCGGTTGTCAACTATACCGACCGTGAGACGCCGTTTACCCGCATCATCGAACACAAGCATTTTGAGTTTAACACCTGTCACGGTACATATATCACTCACGAATATCCGGCAGAGTGGAAGATTGGCGACGAACCGTACTATCCGGTTAACAATGACAAAAATGCCAAGCTTTACGAAGAATATTTGAAACTTTCGGAAAAAGAACCGAACGTAATCTTCGGCGGACGCCTCGGAATGTACAAGTATTTCGACATGGACAAGACCATAAGAGCCGCCCTGGATTTGAGCAAGACAGTCTGAAATTTAATTATAAGAAACCGCTTAATCAACAAAACCCCGCTCTTAAGAATTTAAGCGGGGTTTTAAAAACCCAAGTTTCTCACGGCTTCTCACAACTTAAAAGTGCCTCTTGCATTCTTGAAAAAACTATGTTAGCATGAAAACAAAAAATGCCATTTTGCATGCTGAAGGATTCAGTTCACCTTACATCAAGGAAGAGAGGAGGGGCTCGTGGCTAATTTCTCAGCTATCAATAGTATCTACAATTACTATCTTACGACTTATGCGCCGAAAACGGACTCAAAGTTCGATACTCACAAGAAGAGTGAGCTTAAGAGCGTATACAATTCCATCGTAAAAATGAATAAAGAAGCTCCTCTGTTCATCGTTGACAAGACTCAGGACACCAAGGAGTATGCAGTCGGGCTTAAAGAAAATGCGCGTGCGCTTCACAATACCATTGCATCACTCGGCGGTATCAGCGAAGCGGATTTCCTGAATAAAAAGGTTGCTTTTTCATCGGACGATTCCCTTGCAGAGGCGAACTTTATCGGAAACGACGATGCGGAAACGACTCCGCTTGACTTAAAAGTTTTGAGCCTTGCAAAGCCTCAGGTTAATACGGGCTACCTGATTCCGTCGGATGAGCTTTCACTGGATGAAGGGACATATTCTTTCGACATAGGCATAAACGGACTCAATTACGAGTTCCAGTACAATGTTGCGTCAAAGGACACCAACAAGTCCTTGCAGGAAAAGCTTTCAAGACTGATATCGAATTCCGGCATCGGCTTAAAGGCCGAGGTCTATGAGGACGGGCAGGGTAATTCTTCATTGCAGGTTTCGTCGGAAACAACGGGAGACAAATCGCAGTCCGGAAGCCTTATATTTACCGTATCCGATGACCATACTTCAAAGACTAAGGGTTCCATTGAGTACTTCGGCTTGAATAACGTGATCCAATCTCCGACAAATGCCGCATTCAGCATTAACGGCGAGGACTTCGAATCCTTATCGAATACCTTTACGGTTGACAAGAATTACGAGGTAACACTCAAACGTGTAAGCAACGGGGACGAAGATTCTGCACATATCGATTTAAAAAATGATATGGATTCACTGGTTGACAATGTCGAAGAACTCGTCGAAGGCTACAATAGTTTCATCGACACGACCGAGAGCTACACGGCAAATCATCCGAAAGCTGACAGATTGGTAAGTGAGATGTCCTCGGTGGCGAGCATCTACGAGGATAAGCTTTCAAACGTTGGGGTCACACTTGAAAATGACGGACATATAGCCTTTGATAAAGAAAAGCTTAGGAACGTTTCACTTGACGAAGAGTCAATGGAAAGTCTAAACAGCCTTAAAAAATTTGCGGGTGCAATGTTAAAGAAAGCCGACCAGGTTTCACTTAACCCCATGAAATACGCAGACAAGACGATAGTCGCCTACAAAAATCCGGGTCACAACTTCGCAACACCTTACGTCACAAGCGCCTACACGGGCATGATGTTCAATAGTTACTGCTGATGCCACATCAAATCTTTTAAATGAGAGTTTGATGTGGTATTCTTTTATGTAATAGGAAATCTTTTCGGGGATTCTATTACATAAGAAGACACTTCATTCCAATGGTGCGCAATCGTGCGAAGCATGCAGCAATCCGGTATCATACAGCCAAGCAAATTTCCTGGGGTTATTGATGGACACAAAGAAGGGTATAGATAAAAACTACATAAAGGTTTTCCTTATAGCCTTTTTTATTTTTGCTTTAAGCACCGTTCCAAGTCTGATTTCCACAGGCGGTATCTGGATTTATTACGGTGATTTCAATGTTCAGCAGATTCCTTTTTACATGCACGTTCACAGGGCAATTCGCGAAGGAAACTTCCTTTACGACTGGGGTACGGACCTCGGCGGAAGCCTTATCGGCATGTATTCTTTTTATTTGACGGGAAGCCCTTTCTTTTTACTTACCCTGCCTTTTCCCACCGCAACAGTTCCCTATCTCATGCCGTGGCTTTCGGCTCTTAAGTATGCCGTTATGGCACTGACTGCCTATGCTTACATGAAGCGTCACACAAAGACTTTAAATGCAGCGGTTTTAGGCGCGCTTCTTTATAGTTTCTCCGGGTTTCAAGGCGCAACCCTTGTCTACAATCATTTCCATGATGTAATGGCATTCTTCCCTTTGTACTTACTGCTCTTTGAACGTCTCGTCGAGCGTAAAAAGCAGCTTGCCTTCACACTTTTCACGGCTTTTATGCTGATACTCAATTATTATTTCTTCGTCGGCGAGGTCGTGTTCCTGGGCATTTATTTTGTGACGATTTATCTCTGCAATACGGAAATTAAGCTTAAAGAACGCCTTTATTCACTCTTGAGGGCTTTCATAGCGGGACTTTCGGGTGTGCTGATTTCGTGTGTCTACCTGATCCCCGCAATTTACTATACTCTCGGGAACGGGCGCCTTACACAGGTGCTTGAGGGCTACGATCTTGTTGCCTACGAGGAGTCGACAAACCTTCTTTCCATTATAAAGAACGTCGCAATGCTGCCCGATCTTTCGGGCTTAAATTCCATGCTCAATCAAAATTACAGCCGGGTTTCGGGCGTAGGCGCGTATATCCCGCTTTTCTCGATAGCGGGAGTGGTAGCTTTCTTTCTTTATACAAAAGGGAAAAAGAACGGATACAAGAGACTTTTGATTACCTGCATGGTTTTTGCCGCCTTCCCGGTGCTGAACGCTTTGTTCTCGGCACTTAATTCGGAGTATTACGCACGATGGTTTTACATGCCGGTGCTGATAATGGCATTAATGACCGCAACAGTCATTGAGGAAAAGACAGAAACGGCAGGGTATTTGAGGAAGGGAGTGTTTGCGGTAACCGTCATTACTTCGGTCGTAGCGGTGATGAGCGTACTGCCGGCAAAGACGGAAGAGGGCACCTGGACTGTTCTCGGAGCTTTGAAGAATTATGAACAGCTGATAGTTGAGCTTGTGTTCAGCTTTGCGATGCTTGTGATTCTGTATCTTTACACATATATTTTCATAAAGCAGTCGGAAAAAGTTACCGGAATTATCGTAACGGCAGCCTGCTTCTTGACGACTGTCACGATGTTTACGACGGGAACCCTGCTCGTTGATACGGACAGAAAGGATGACTTTATCAGTCAAACGATTGAAGGAGAGTCGCCGCTTTCGGATAAAAACGGATTTTACCGTTACGAAACGGATGAGGACTTCTACAACTATGCCCTTGTCTGGGGAGATGATAACTGCATTTCTTCCTTTATTTCCACCATTAACAATTCAATCCTTGATTTCTACGATGCACTTTCGGTTCCGAGAAAGGTTACGAGCCACCTTTATACTTCGAGAATAGGTATGCGTGCCCTTCTTTCTTCAAAATACTATCTCACCAATAACATGCATTCGATTGAGTTTATCGGTCACATTGAGGATATGGAGGAGCTTAAGGGTTACTCACTTGAAAGCGAGCGAAACGGCTTTTCAATCTACGAAAACGAAAACTTCATCCCCATGGGCTTTACCTTTGACTATTACATGACGGAAAGCGAGTTTGAGGAAAGCGAACTTGCGGCATCCGCAAAGGACAGGATCTTAGTGCGTGCTCTTATAGTAAAGGAAGAAGATGCACCGAGGGTGGATGCATTCCTTACAAAGACGACTCCCGATGCGATGGCAACTACCACACTTCAGACTTTTCAGGATGAGTGTGTGAAGCGCACCGAAACGGCATGCACTTCATTTGAAACCTCAACCTACGGCTTCACTGCCGAAGCAGACCTTGATAAAGAAAATCTTGTTTTTTTCTCCGTGCCTTATGAAGAGGGCTTCACGGCTTATGTGGACGGAGAAGAGTCCTATATATATGAAACGGACTTCGGCTTTATGGCGGTCAAAGTCGGCGAAGGGCATCATACAATTGAATTTAAATACTCTTTAAGCGGCTTTGATACGGGACTTAAGCTTTCTTTTGCCGGCGTACTCATGTTCTTTATCCTTACGATTAATGTTGTTTATCACAAGGAAAAAGAAGAGAATGCAATCGAAGAATGCCAAAACGAGGGAAATATTTTTCATCCCGAGGCTTGACTTAGCTCTTGGGATGTGTTAGTTTATATGGGCAAAGAGATTCAGAGCTCTTTTTTTTGTG
>CAZCPW010000080.1:0-6147 GCA_964499925.1 uncultured Lachnospiraceae bacterium | reverse complement strand
AAGATGCTTGGTCTTGCCTTTGCCTTTTTCGCCGACAATTAACTGTACCATTGCAAACCCTCCGTTTACTTTTTTAGCGGTAACGCTTGAAAATATTATAGTTTATATATGTGTAAAAAACAACATTTATTTGGTAATGGTTTCAAGCATTTCGGACATCTGTGTGTAAAGATTGTCGCTTGAATCCGCACCCAAAATAATCGCAATATACGGATTTGAATACTTGTCACGGGCAAGGATGCAAAGACAGTATCCTGCCTCGTCCGTAGTGCCTGTTTTACCGCCGACCACGGTGGCATTACTTGGCATTTCAAAGTTATTATTTAAATATTTGTTTGTGGTCTTTGCCGTTCCCAAGACGGAATTTCCGTTTTTGTCATAGTAGGTGGTCTGGTAATCCGTAGTACCTATAATTTCCAAAAACTCGGGATATTTCATTGCTTCATTGAAAATCATGTACAGGTCATACGCACTTGTGTAATGATTTTCATCACCCAAACCGCAGGAATCGGAAAAATGAGTATCCGTTGCACCCAACTCTTCGGCTTCACTGTTCATAAGCTCTACAAAGGCTTCTTCCGACCCGCTTACGTGACAGGCGATTGCAACGGCAACATCATTGTATGAATTGATGAGGCAAAGATGCAAAGCCTGATCCAAGGTCATTGTATCGCCTTCTTTAATGTTCAACTTTACCGCCGATGAATCCGAAATATTTAAGGCTTCACTCGTCACCGTAATGTTTTCGTCAAGAGAACAGTTCTTCAATGCCACAAGAGCTGTCATTACCTTTGTAATGCTTGCGGGATACATCTTTTTAAATGCATTTTGGGCAAAAAGAACCTTTTTGTTATTAATGTCAATTAAGATGCCGGCCCCTGCATTTTCAAGATTGAAATCATCTGTATAATCATCCTTGAAAGTCGCAAGATCATATGAAAAGCCTTCCGCAAAGACATCCGTTTTCGAAAAACTTACGGACTCATCTTCGCTTGATTCATAGAGCGAATACGGCATCTTAATCTCTTCCTCACTGCCGCAGGCGGCAAGCAAAAGAATAAAAGGAATTAATAAAGCACATAGAAAATTTTTATTTGTACATTTCACGCCATTCAAGATCTCCACGGTCAAGTGATTTAATCAAAAGCTCGGCACTTGCCAGATTAGTTGCAAGAGGAATGTTATGCATGTCACATAATCTCATGACATTGTTTACATCGGGCTCGTGAAGCTTTTGCGTGAGGGGATCTCTTAAGAAAATCACAAGGTCGATTTGATTGTGTTCGATCTGTGCCCCAATCTGCTGTTCACCGCCAAGGTGCCCTGCCAAATATTTATGCACGTTAAGGTTCGTAACCTCTTCAATGAGACGACCCGTCGTGCCCGTTGCATAAAGCTCGTTTTTACTCAAGATTCCTCTATAAGCAATGCAAAAATTCTGCATGAGTTTCTTTTTCGCATCATGCGCTATTAAAGCAATATTCATTTTAACCCTCCCAATCAGAAAAATGAAATATTATCCTTATCCTTTAAAACACGGCTTCTTAAGCCTACATTTAACACAAAGCCCATTCCGATATACAGACTCACTATTGAGGTAAGTCCGTAGCTTACAAAAGGAAGTGTAAGCCCGGTGTTCGGCAGGATAAACGTTGCAACACCGATATTGAAAAACGACTGAATTCCTATCAGGGTAGCCATTCCGACGGCAATGAGTCTGCCGGCTGTGTCGGTAGTCTTCCTCGCAATCATCAGGCATTCAATCACGACCAGGAAAAACAACAATATTACAAGAGCTGTTCCCAAGAATCCCAATTCCTCTCCGATTACCGCAAAAATAAAATCCGTCTCGGGCTGAATGATGTAACTTCCGTTTTTAAGGGAACTGATTTCGTTGTTGTTAAGTCCCTTTCCGAGCAGCTGACCGGAACCTATTGCTATAATCGAATTGGTCTGCTGATAAGCGTCATCAACGTATTTTTCGGGATAAATAAAGGATAAAATACGTTTCCTCTGGTAATTGTCTATAAGTGTCTGTCCCTCTTTAAGTACAATACTCAAGAATACAATAACCGAAGGAACAAAGACCACAAAGGCCGCGGCAACATACTTCCAACTGATCCCGCCGACAAATAAAATCATTAAAATTATAACGGTTATAACGATAGTATTTGAAAGGTCAGGCTGACTTACTATCAGAAATATCGGTACTCCGGCAAGCAGCAGAAAGCTTATCAAAAATACAATACTGTTGATTCTTTCCTTGTATTTCATGATAAACTGTGCGAAAAAAATAATCAATATTATTTTAACCATCTCGGATGGCTGAAAACGTATTCCCGCAATTTCAAACCACCTGGTGGCACCTCCTCCGGATTCACCGGCCAAAAGAACCAGCACAAGCATTCCGATGGCGAACAGATACCACACCCAGTAAAACTTTAAAATGATTTTGTAGTCAAATAAACTGATTACTATCATTAAGAAAAAACCGAGTACGGAACCAAGCAACATCTTTTGAGTATAGCTTGAATTTGCACTGCTGACAGCCATTATGCCTATAATATTGAGCGAAACCACAAATATTATTAACTTAAAATCATAGTCTTTTAGCTTTAAATTTTTAAACATTTTCTTCCGAACTTATAAGCTGTAGAAGCTTTTCGATTACATTTTTGCCAATCGGTTCCACACAGACATTTCCGTCTTTAAAATAAGCGATTTTTGATGTCATCTTGGGACGTACAACCCACTTCGGCTTCTCTTTGGAAATAAATTTAATATCTCCCATGTAAATACCTTCGGCACTCATATCGTTTGCCGTGATAAAGCACTTCTTATAATCTTTTGGATTAATGCAGTAAGCGGAACCGTAAAGTCCTCCTAAAATAACGATATTTCCGTTTGATTTAAGTACCGCACCGGGTTCCACGTCACCGAGGATGACGATACTTGACGGGGTCTCCAGGGTTTCACCTTTTTTAAGGTTCCCATAGTAAATCTTTCCCAAATCGGAAATTTTATTTGTGTTTTTACCTGTGCTGTTTACGGCTTTTAAGAAGAATTGTTCTTCTTTTTCATTGTTTCCGACGATATAAAGAATGGTGAATTCACCGAAAACTTCTATCGTATTGACAAGCATGCTTTCTTCACTCTCGGAAAGAGAGCGTCCTTCAAAAGAAACCGCAAGATGACTCCCTTTAAAGAACTTCTTTGATTCGGAAAATTTTTCCTTACAATCCTCAAGAAGTTCTTTGAATTCGCATTTGTCGTCCAATATGATCTTTAAACCGTTTGAAAAACTCTTGATATAAACAAAATTGTTCATTTATTAATCTCCTGTTCTTCCGGAAGCACTGATTTCGGATGCGTTTCCGGTAACAACATCTTCTATTCGGTAATAATATTTTAAAACGTCCTTGGTGGTATCGGCAACATATGACGAAGAATAACCGTTTGCTATTCTGGTGGCGATCGCAATTTCCGGTGAATCGTATGGTGCGTAACATACGAACAGACCGTGGTCGGCATTTGTCTTTGACTGCTGGGCCGTACCGGTTTTTCCGGCAACCTCAATCGGGAAATCGCTGAAATACGACATGTCGGTAACTACTCTTCTCATGCCTTCATGAATTGCATCCCAGTAAGAAGAATCCATTTCAATGGTGTTTCGAATGGTTGCTTCTTTTTCCTCGGTTACATTTCCTTCGCTGTCGGTAATCTTGTCAAGGAGAGTAAGATTGTAAACGGTTCCGTTGTTTGCAACGGCGGTAACATATCTTGCAAGGCCTACGGTTGTGAAACTGTTGGTACCTTGTCCGATTGCGGAAGGAACGGAATAAGCGTTTGTAAGTATCGGACTGTATTCGGATATCTCAACTCCCGATTTTTCACTGAGTCCGTATAAATCGGCATAATAGTTTAATTTTTCAACACCGAGGTTTGAATCGTAGTTCCCCTTTTCATTCAGACTCAGTCTGTAGCCGACATTGTAAAAGAAACTGTTGCAGGATTTCTGAATCGCACCCGTCACGTTAAGCGCATTGTGCCTTCCGGGGTAAATCCAACATTTATGTGTATCGGTCGTAACTTCAAAGGAACCGGTACATGTAATCAGCGTATTGGTGGTAATGACTCCTTCCATCAGTCCGGCTGTTGCACTTACCATCTTGTAAGTGGAACCGGGAGCAGTACGCTGCTGAGTTGCGTAATTCACAAGCGGTCTTGATAAATCCGAATTAATCTTTGCCAGATATTCTGAATCGGCTCCGTTTGCAAGATAATTATTGTCATATGAAGGATAGGAAACGAGGGCCAAAACCTTACCGTTATTTACATCTGTCACAACCATCGAAGCCGAATAAGGTTCAAGCGCAAGCATTGCGGGAGTTATCTCAAGGTTCTCTATTCGGGTGATAAAGAAAGTATATGGGGTAATCTTTCCGGCATCCCAAAGGGCCTGCTCATCGGTACCTAAAGTAACAACACCCTGATCGAGGAGACATTGACATATGGTCTTTGGATTGATGTCGTCGTTCTTTATGATATATCGATATAAAAGCTTATCGAAAGTTTCATCCTCAGAAAGCTCATTTATGATAATTTCTACAATGGCTTCGTAGATTTCATCCGATTCCGAATAAGAATCGTTTAAATCCAATTTGTCGTTGTCAATCCAGCTTTGCGAAATGGCATATTTAATATACTCGGATAAGCTTATTACCTCTTCCACTGCCCAATCGTTATAGGTATCATCCGAATACGAAATCTTGTCGGACATAAGGATTCCCTTGTCTGTTAAAATGTCTTCGATATGATTTTCGTAATTCTTATACTCGGTCGTTAACTTCTTGTACGGAGTGTTCTTGGCAGTAAGCTCCTCCTCAAGGCTTTCAAGTACGGTGGACTTCTTTGCAAGATAGGCTTCGTAAATTGTTTTTTCCGCTTCCGATGCATTTTTGTCCGAAAGGTGATCAAGATCGATAATCGAGTTATTGAACATTGAATAATACACATCGTAAATCGGAATTACGATATCCGAGGAAGATGCGTCATCTGCAGCTATATATTCCTTTTGATTTACTATCTTTTTAAGAAGTATTCCGGCGAGTTTCTGTTCCAAAATATTGTAAATAGCTTCCTGAAGCTCAGCGTCAATCGAAAGATAAACATTGCTGCCCGCAACGGAATCAACATAGTTTTCGGTTGAAATCACCTTACCGGTTGTGTTTACGTAAATCGTCTCCGACCCTTTTGTACCCTTAAGGGTGGATTCCATGCTTTGCTCAATTCCTGTCTTTCCGACAATGTCGTTTAAGGAATAAGAGCTGTCAACCTCTGAATATTCCGATAACTCGTCCGAGGAAATCTTTCCGGTATATCCGACAATCTGGGAAGTGTAAACGCCGTTTGGATAAACCCTTATGGTATCTTCCGAAATGTTGACACCCTGCAGTAAATCCGAATTTTCATATATTACGGCAACCGTTTTATCGGAAACGTTTGTCGCAATCGTGGTGGAAATGTATTTCTGATATGCATTCAAGCTCATTGCATATCGTATGGAAACAATTTTCAGTACGTCTGACTTGGATAAAGAAGAGGTATCGATATCAAAGCGCTTACTGCCGGCAAGATATTCTATGATATCTTCGGCTGTGGATGAGGATTCTCCGTAGGTCATATCGTCTATATATGCCCGTCCGTAGATATCCGCCTTAAAACGATTTAACTTCGTGCCTGATACCGAAAACTGGTAATTTCCGTATTCATCGAGATAAATGTTGAAATCGCAGGAAATTTTGTCTCCGTTGCTTTCGATGTAATTGATGGTCTTGAAGATAGTATTGTTTAAGTTCTTGTTTTTGTCAGAGCCTGATTCGTATACGTCTTCAATGGTTACGGAGTAGGCAAGTTCATTGTAGGCAAGTAGGACCCCGTTTTTGTCATAAATGTTGCCTCTGACGGCATCGACGGTTCTTTCTTTTTTGCTTTGAAGGGAAAAATTGTTCAGATAATTTTCACCGTTGATGATCTGAAGGTCAAAAACCCTGTAAATCAAAATGCCGGAAAGAACGGCAAAAAAGAGCAAAAGAAAGAGAATTCTTGACTTTATTAAGCTAATTAAAATATCTTTCCATTTGTTTA
>CAZCPW010000079.1:0-6177 GCA_964499925.1 uncultured Lachnospiraceae bacterium | reverse complement strand
CAAGTTTTGCGTCTGCGTCATCGGCATTTGCCTTGGCATTATTCAAAGCATCTGTGTAAGCCTGCTGTGCCTTTTCCAAATCTGCTGCCGCTGCGGTATAAGCTGCTTCTGCGGCTTCGTATTCAGCCTTTGCATTCTCGTAAGCATCTGTAACTTCTTTTTCGGAAGCTTCAGCTTCGTCGAGAGATTCCTTTGCGGATGCAATCGTGGTAGCTTCGTTAATCTCTTCAATATTTTCGCTGATATCTGTCTTTGCTTCTTCGGCAATCTCATTGAAGCCTGAAACATCCTGGGTTCCGACAATTGAATCCGTTACATTGTTAGCGGAAACTGCCGCATTATTCATAACAGCAATATCGGCTTCTTTAACAAGTGCGGCATCCTCTGCATCGGCAAGGTCGTCCTTAACCTCATATACGGCATTTCCTGCAGCTGCAGTGTTTGCGCTGATGTCCTCTACGGTTTCCTGAATAGGTGTAACTGCCTTATCTTCAGTATCATTTGTAAGCTTTTCAAGCTCCTCTACAGCTTCAGCTGCTTCTTCAACGGCTGTATCTGTGTCTTTAATGCTCTCGCTTGCCTTAACCTCTGCATCCTGAGCAGTATCAACTACCGAATGCTTTTCCTCTGCCGGTGCTGCAACGGTAGCGTTGTTGTCACCACTGCCATCGTTTGAAAGAACTCCGTCTCCCTCAGCCGCAAATGCGCCCTGCGATGAAAGAAGCATGCTTGCACTGATTCCGATTGATAAAGCCTTGATGACCTGCTTTGAAGTACGAATGTTTTTCTTCATGATAAAATTCTCCTTTTCTGATAATGTCTCCCTATTTATCCTCATCCAATGCGATGTGCTCAAACAGATATGAAAGCACTTCATTGGTGAATTTCTTGGCACTGAGTGCAGCTGTGATGCTGCCGTCTTCTGCTACATCCTCTCTGATAACGTCTGCGTACATAATAATCGTTTCCGCTACTATGATCACATCCTTGTTCAGCAAGGACTTACTTCCCTTCGGAAGCTTAACCGCAATCCCCAAAGGGCTTAGGTTTACTACATCCGCGTAAATCTTTTCAAGAGTGTCACATTCAACGATTACGCTGTTTGCCTTGAAATCGACTCTCGAAATCCGCCTTCTTTCCTCCATACTGAAAACCTCCCGTTTACACTAATTGTTCTGTAAGATAAGCTTCTGCTTTGACTATCTCGTCGTTAATCGCTCTGATGGAAACCGGAACCTTTCTCGCAACTCCCATCGAGCTGTACAAACCCTTTAAGTAATTCGCCCTCTCGGTCCTCTTTGAAATCCAAAGTCCGATGCAAAGAAGAAGAATCGTAACCATTACCAGGGCAACTGCCGTTCCGTAATAATTCGTACCCGGTATACTTCCTGCCAAGGGTGTTTCCTCCTCTTCTATAACCACCAGGCTATACGAAGAAAGAAGAACCTTATCAATTAAGTTTGTAAACAATGCTGAAAACATAAGCTTAACTTGCCTTTCTATAAATAAAGACTCTCAAACATTCAAGAAAGGTTCATATTTTTTAAAAAAATTTTTAATTCTGTGTTAATATATATCTAACGAAGCATAAAAGTCAAGGTTTCTACCTATATATATTATATTTCGGAGGTTCTTATGAAAGAACAGCTTAAGCGATACAGAAAAATAAAGGCTATCGAGCTCATCGTCTTCCTGATAATGGAAATAGTTTTTTTATGCATACTCATATCCAACAAGACCATGCGTTCAAGTATATTCATGGACAAATCGTTGTTTATCCTTTGTGCAATAGCCTATGCCTCGATAATATTTACCTTCGCTACACTGATATATGATTTCATAAAGTTTCGAAACTTAAGCTACAAAGAATAGATAAAGGTCTGAAATTAATGGAAGAATCACACGCAAGCCTTGCGGAATATGTGAGAAAAGCACAGGCCGGCGATTCGGATGCCTTTACCTATCTATTTGTGCAGACAAATGCAATGGTCATGAGATATTGCAGGACCTACCTTAAGGATGAAGCACTCGCCGAAGATGCCTCGCAGGAAACTTATCTTTCCGCATTCAGGAAAATAAACGACATAAAGGATCCCATGCTCTTTGTCGCATGGCTCAAGCAGATAGCCTGTCACGTTTGCTATGACATGACTGCGAAATATCTGTCAAAGCAAAACGAGCTCACTGATGAAGTAATCCTGGAAACCGTCATGGATTCAAATGAATCATCGAGTCCCGAGGATAGCTATTTCTCAAAAGATGAAAAAAAACGCTTAAGAGAAGCCTTAGATAAGCTTCCTCCCAAGGAAAAAGAAATAATCATTTTAAGGTTCTACCGAGATTTAAAGATTGATGAAATAGCTTTGGCCGTTAATCTGAGCAAATCCACAGTCAAACGGGCAATACAGTCCGGAACCGAAAATCTTAAAAAGCTCATGGACGGTTAAATGTCAGCAAGGATTTTGTATGAAGAAAACAGATTACAATAGTCAGGAAAAGATGCTTTCCGAAATATTCAAAGAGCTTAACAAGGCTCCCGGAAAGTCAAGCATAAAAGAGATAAAGAAAGAAGCACGGAAGAGATTTTTTAAAGATAACTTCCTTATTATGATTACCGCAGCCTCAATGGTTGCGACTTTGGTGCTTCCCTTTCTTTTTCCGCACAGTCATTCCGTGGTATCCGTTGATTCCATGGAAAGGAAATTAAGTATCGCATCCTCGGAGATGACGGAGGATTCCTTTAAAATTTCTTTTTCCGGTGCGGAAATCGACACGGACTCTTCGTATATGCTTGGGGATGATAATAGTTGTATATCTCCTTCGTATTATAATGAAGAGACGAACACCATTGAGTTTCCGTACGATTTTAAAGAGTACAATATTTACATTTACGATATATACGGGCGCAGCATTCATCTGTTGCTGACCCCCTTAAACCAGAGGTCATAATGGCGAAAAGAAGGCTTTTACTTCTCATAGCTTCATTAAGTTTACTTACAGCCTGCGGAGGCGCTTCGGAGGGCTTGGTAAGTGTGCCGTCAAGCACCGATACTTCGACCACGACGATAGAGACAGACAGCACGGCGCTTTCGGATTCGGAAGGTAAGGAAAAGCGTGACAATACGCCTTTATGCCTTGAACCCACGGCACCCGGAACCTTAACAGCCGGCAATGAGTATGCAACGGTCGATTATTCCAATGCGACCGAAGGCTATATAATGGTTGATTATCTCGGAAGCGTATCGAAGGTCAAGCTTCAGCTGACAGGTCCCAACAGTGTCACCTACACCTATGACCTTACAAACGGCTATGCCGCCTTCCCTCTGACGAGTGGGGACGGTGACTATACCATAAGCGTCTGTGAAAATATCGAGGGCACGAAGTATGCGCTCTCCTTTACCACGACACTTTCTTTTTCCGGAATTTCAGAATTCGGGCCTTACCTTTACCCAAGCCAATACGTGAATTTCAACAGTTCCTTAAAGACGATAGAAAAGGCGAAAGAACTTGCGGACAACTGCTACTCGGACTTAGACGTCGTTTCAAATGTCTACAACTACGTAATTGACAACATTACCTACGATTACGATAAAGCAAACTCCGTCAAATCCGGCTACATTTCCTCGGTTGATGAAATACTTGAAAACGGGACGGGCATCTGTCTGGACTATTCATGTGTCATGACAAGTATGCTCAGATGTGAGCGGATTCCGACGCGGCTTGAGGTCGGATACGTCGGCGAAGACATGCTGTATCACGCTTGGATAAGCGTTTACCTCGAAGAGGTCGGCTGGGTAAACGGTATCATCCAGTTTAACGGCTACGAATGGTCCTTGATGGACCCGACCTTCGGTGCCAGCACCTCCGATGAGACCTTGAAGGAATACATCGGCACGGGCGATAATTACTCTGTTAAATATGTTTACTGATAAAGGGGACTATTATGAAAAGTCAAAGAAAACTCACTTCCGAAGAACTCTCTTCTTTCTTTACGCAGACGGCCATCCTGCTTCATGCGGGCATCACGCCGGTTGAAAGCATGCGAATACTTTTGTCGGATACGACCGACGCTTCTTCCAAAGAGCTGCTTCAGGAAATAATAGACTCTATTAATAAAGGTAATTCCTTTGCCGAAAGCCTTAATGAAACGGGGGTGTTCCCCATCTACGTATTTAATACGGTAAAGCTCGGAGAGGAAGCAGGTCTTACCGATGAGGTAATGCAGTCGCTTGCTAATTATTACGAACGCGAGAGCCAGATTGCAGACAGTGTAAAGAGTGCCGTCACCTACCCCTTGGTGATGATTGTCATGATGCTTGCCGTCATCATCGTGCTCATCACAAAGGTGCTTCCGATATTCAATCAGGTATTCGTACAGTTGGGTTCCGAAATGACGGGCTTTGCCGCTTCCCTTATGAGAGTCGGAAATACGCTCAATTCCTATTCGCTTGTATTCATCATAATACTTGCGGTAATCGTACTGCTTTCCCTCTTCTTTGCAAAAACGGAAGTAGGACGCACAACATTTAAAAAGATTATGAACAAGCTTCATATTTTCAAAAACTTTTATGCCGGCATTGCCGCAGGTCGTTTTGCATCCGGTATGGCAATTTCGCTTTCCTCAGGTCTTGATACCTTCGGAAGCCTTGATATGGTTTCCTCCCTTGTCGAGCATAAAGAAACCGAAGAAAAGATTAACATCTGCAAACAGGAAATTCAGAAGGGGAACGATTTCTCCGAAGCACTTAAAGACGCACAAATTTTCTCAAACGTAGACAACCGTATGGTTGCGGTCGGCTTTAAATCCGGTAACGTAGAGGAAATTATGAATAGAATTGCAAACGAGTACGAGCAAAAGACCGAGAAGAAGCTCTATTCCATCATCTCTGTCATTGAACCGACACTTGTTATTATTCTTTCTCTGATAGTAGGGCTCATACTGTTATCGGTAATCATGCCACTTATGGGAGTTATGTCAACAATCGGCTAGGAGCATAAATGACACGTTTTTCAAAGTTTAAAAACAGCATAACAGGCTTTCATCTGTCAGTGCTCATATTTATAGCGTTGTTTTTCTTTTTCCTGCGGATGATTTCGGGGATTTCAAGCGACACGCTCGATCGTGAGGAAGAAAGTTTAAAGACCGCCCTTAACCGTGCGATAGTCTCCTGCTACTGCATCGAGGGTACCTATCCTCCGAGCCTTGACTACATAGAGGAGCATTATGGGCTCATTTACGATAGCGAAACGTTTTTCGTAGACTACACTCCCATCGGCTCGAACATCTATCCCGATGTTACGATTTTGAGAAGGGAGGGTGAATGATGCTTAAGGACAGCAAACGACACACCATTGACGTTCTGTTCGTAATAACCCTCTTTGCCGTCTTTGCGATGTCGATTATAACTATTACGGGTATAGGGGCTTCCGTTTACGAAAAGATTCAGGCTTCAATGAGCGAAAATTACGACTCAAGAACCGCATTTTCGTATATCAGCAATAAACTCCGCCAAAGCGACACAAATGGGAATATAAGCCTCGGAAACTACGGAGGGACGGATGCCGTCATCATTTCCGAAGAAATCGACAATGTGACATACAACACCTACCTTTACTGCTACGACGGATATTTAAAGGAGCTTTTCACACGCGCCGGTCAGGAGTTTGACCTTGAGTACGGCACGGATATCCTGGAACTTGATTCTTTTGCCGCTTCATACGAAACAGACACGCTTATAAGGTTTGAGCTAACACCCAAAGATGGGGATAAAGAAACCGTTTTTGTACATATTTCATCACTTGATTAAAGAGGTAAGACCTTGCGTAAATCCAAAAGTGCTTTGTTCCTGATGGAATTAATAATCATAATCTTCTTTTTCGCCCTGACAAGTGCAGTATGCCTGCGCGTCTTCGTGACGGCACACATGAAGGCGTCGGAGACTAAGGGGCTTAACTATGCCATTCTTTGGGCAGACAATGCTTATGAATGTTTCAGGGAATATAAAGACGACACCGAAATGGTTGAGCATACGCTTGCGGATGCCTTTGCGCTTACGGATTACAGCTATGAGCTTTCTTTTTCCGAGGATGATGACTTTGTGTATATGGACTATTCTTTTTACGAAGAAGACGACCATACTTTAATTTACAGCTACACCTTTAAACAGCATATTTTAA
>CAZCPW010000078.1:0-6240 GCA_964499925.1 uncultured Lachnospiraceae bacterium | reverse complement strand
GCCCATTCGGCAAGTGTTAGCGCAACCTTCAAGGATGCCTCTTCAAGTTCATCCGGAAGCTCTTCAAAGACGAGCACATCCGGAAACAACAGCAGTTCTTCGTCAAATTCAAAGAAGAATGCGAATACAAATACAATCGTTATATCAAAGTCCGGAATTTCAAATACAAGCCTAGCATCCGCTCAGGTAACCGGTTCGAATGACAATTACGTAATCAGGGTAGCAGAAACCGCAAATGCCACGGCAGCTGTTGAAACCGCACTTACAAACGAATACGGAAGTCTTGACAACATTCGATATACGGCAATGGATATCACTCTTTACGATGCTACCGGTACGAACAAGATTACCAATTATTCGGGCTTAAGCGTAACAATTACCATGCCTATTCCCGATGTGCTGACCCAGTATGCCGGAAACAATAAGGCTGCCGGCGTTGTTAATGAAAAGCTTGACAAACTTGATGCAAAGTTTACGACAATTGACGGTGTTCCCTGCATTACCTTTACCGCAACGCACTTTTCACCATATACCATTTATGTGGATACCGGAAATCTTTCAGCGACCGCAACAATTGACGGAAGCCCCAAGACCGGTGACGGAATCGCACCGAAGTGGTTCTTATCCGGTGGGCTTGCTGCGCTCAGTATTGCATTGTTCTTTATGAAGGATAAGAGAAAGGTAAATATTAAATCATACGCATAAGGGATAGGATATGACTAAAAAATCCGTAAGAAGATTCTTGGGTGCGGCATTGATAATTGCTTCCTTGGTCGTAGCGGCTATTCCTACCGAAACTAAAGCAATTGCTGATGAAGCAGTGAAAACCGATTTTGAAATATCGGGAAATATACTATTAAAATATACAGGCACGGCGGAAACCGTGTCTGTTCCCGATGGTATAGAAATCATTGCCGAGGAAGCTTTTGCGGATAATAGCTATATAAAGAAACTTAAACTTCCTTCTTCGTTGGAGCAGATTAATTATGCTGCTTTTTCAAACTGTTCATCTTTGTCTGAAGTAACAATTCCGGATAGTGTCACAAGTATCGGAACTGCGGCCTTTACAAACTGTTCTTCTTTAAAATCATTTTCACTCGGGGCAAACACAAAAGATCTCGGTACGGGTGTCTTTGTCGGATGCTCGGCACTTTCCTCTGTAACAGGGAACAATTATTTTTCTTTTTCAAACGGGGTTCTTTATGACGATGAATTTAAGGTCATATATCAGGTCTTGGAAAATGCAAAGGTATGTAAAAATGCATCTTCAAACGATTATGTGACAATGACTTCTTACAGTATGCCGGATACGGTCACGGATATTAAACCGTACGCATTTTACGGGTGCAAAAATATCACCGACATTACCTTTTCCAATAATCTTTCGGAAATACCGGCTTATTCTTTTTCCTATTGCAACGGACTTAAAACCCTTAAAATCCCTTATTCGGTTAATTCAATCGATGTAAAGGCTTTTCAATATTGCGTAAATCTTGAAGATGTGGAAATACCCGTTTCGGTCAGCTTTATTCACAAAACAGCCTTTGACGGTTGCTCAAAGCTTAATATTGTTTCGCCCGAGGATTCCTATGCTTATAACTGGTTTCTCACCTTTGATAAGACTCCGGTGAATATAGTTGATACGGAAGACAACTCGCAGGAGAAAAGTTCCGTTTCCGAGAATGATTCAAGTGTACTAAAACCTATAGAAGGACTTATCGGAGAAACGGTTATTGTCGGAAGACAAGCTGTGTTCTTTATCGACAGTTCCGATTTCAGTGTTACCGAATCAAGTCCTCAGGCGAATGAATACAATCTTGCGGTAAATCTGATTGACGATGCACTCTTAACGGAAACCAACGGAAAAGGGCTCAGTTTACCGAAATTCACCGTGATAGATGATTGCATTTCCGGGAAGGCATTTTACGGAGAGAGCGATTTGACCGAGTATGAAATCGAAGAGAGCATTACCTCTATCGGAGACTTTGCCTTTGCAAGATCCGGATTACAAAGCATCTCAATTCCTGATGGAGTGACTCACATAGGTTACGGTGCTTTCTATCATTGTGAGGATTTATCAGAGATTTCGGTTTCCGGAACAGTTACCGAAATCGAACCTTCTGCCTTTGCGGACACGGCATTCATAAAAAATTGGAAAAATAACGGTGATTCGGATTTCCTGATTTTGGGAGACGGTATTTTGGTCGCCTATAAGGGTTATTCCACAAAAGTCACTGTTCCCGAAACCGTTAAAAAAATCGGTCCGGAGGCCTTTAAAAATCATACGGAAATCACCGAAGTTTACATTCCCGATTCCGTTACCGAAGTGGGAGAAGAGGCTTTTTATGGATGCATCAATTTAAATACGGTTTCCGGTGGCATGAACTTAAAGTCGGTTAATGACAGGGCTTTTTATTCCTGTCCCGTCAATACGGTGAGAATTCCCGAAAATGTCAAAGAAATCGGCTTGGAAGCATTTGATTTATCATTATCTACACTTTCAGAAGCCTATAGAACCGCTGTTTTTCAAGGGACAAGTCTTCCTAAACTTACTTATGAAAAGACTTCCACGAGACTTACAAATTCTTCTTATCGTGAAGATGCCCTTAACGGAATTAAGGTCGCAATTGTGGAAGATGAAAATATCGATCGAACAGGAACAATCCTTGACAGGAATGTATCCGGCTTCAGCGGTCTGATTTGCGTGATCTCTTCCGAAAACAATGAGTATTTTAACGGTACCTTAAAAATTATCGATTGCACGTTAACTGCAGAAGAGGCGTCCGAATTTATACCCGATGAAACGGTCTACATATACGGAAAAGGCTATAACTTTGATACGGATGAGTTAAATTCCGTATTAAATATGGCAAAAGAAGGGGCTTACAATGATAAAGAAGCTTCTTTATCCACCGTAAGTTTCACGGGATCCGATGAAAAATATGTGCTTAACGTCACAAATGACGATACCGTAAACAGTGATATCAGTAACGCATATAAACGCATTTACGGAGATACCCTTCCGGGAAACCTTATGACTTTCCAAATTTCACTGAGAGAGGAAGGCAATGAAATTCCGCTTACCAAATTCGGGAAGCAGACCATGAATATCACAATGGATTTACCCGACAATATTCCTTCTTCAAACTTACATGTGATATGTACGGATGAAGACGGGCAGTTGGAAGATCTTTCTTTTTCCGTTTTAAATGACGACGGCAAATTAAAAGTTTCTTTTGACATTTCGCATACCGGCAATTACGGTCTTTATTCCTTTAATTCGACCGAAGTTTCCTTGTACGAGTTGGATGAATCGCCCGATACCGGTGATTACATTCATCCGAAGTGGTTTCTTTCCGTAGGACTTCTTTCTTTCGGTTTGATTTTGCTCCTTTTAAAAAGCAAAAAAGAAAGTCAGGCATAGCTTGACAGGGATTGCATAATTGTATACAATTGTACAGAAAGACAGAAAAGGCGCCGGATTTTAATATTCCGGCGTATCCTATGTAAATTTAGGAGGACATATGGCTACAGAGGATAAGAATTTGTATGACGATGCGGATTTATTTACCAATCGTCCTGTGACAATGAATGAAAAGAACAATCTTCTTCAGATAGAAGAGCATATGTACATTTTAAATGATGTGGAAAAGCCCAATGTTTTCAGAAATATGTTTCCCTATTCTGAAATACCGAAGATTCCCTTTAACGACAGAATTGTTCCGCACGATATGCCAAAGAACATTTGGATTACGGATACAACCTTCCGTGACGGTCAGCAATCACGTGCTCCGTACACTACCGAACAGATAGTTACGATTTATGATTATCTGCATAAGCTCGGCGGTCCGAACGGAATGATCAGACAAAGCGAGTTCTTTCTCTATTCAAAGAAGGATCGCGATGCAGTTTATAAATGTATGGAAAGGGGCTATGAATTTCCCGAAGTAACAAGCTGGATCAGAGCCTCTAAAGAGGACTTCAAGCTCGTTAAACAGATTGGCATGAAGGAAACCGGAATACTGGTTAGCTGCTCCGATTACCACATTTTCTTAAAACTTAAGATGACCAGAAAGCAGGCAATGGGTCACTATCTTTCAGTTGTAAGAGACTGCCTTGAAGAAGGCATTGCAGTCAGGTGTCACCTTGAGGATATCACCAGAGCCGATATCTACGGATACGTCGTTCCTTTCTGCGTAGAGCTTATGAAGCTGATGGATGAGTACAAGATTCCCATCAAGATCAGGGCCTGCGACACTATGGGTTACGGTGTTAACTTCCCCGGAGCCGTTATTCCGAGAAGTGTTCAGGGTATTATATATGCCATTCATACCCATGCGGGTGTTCCGCACGAACTAATCGAGTGGCACGGTCACAATGATTTTTACAAGGCAGTTGCAAACTCGACAACCGCATGGTTATACGGATGTTCAAGTGTCAACACTTCGCTTTTCGGTATCGGAGAAAGAACGGGAAACACCCCTCTTGAAGCTATGGTATTTGAATACGCCCAGCTCAAGGGTGATTTAAACGGAATGGATACGAGAGTCATAACGGAACTTGCCGAATATTACGAAAAAGAAATCGGATATCACATTCCCGATCAGACTCCTTTCGTAGGTAAGAATTTCAATGTGACAAGAGCAGGCGTTCATGCGGACGGTCTTCTTAAAAACGAAGAGATTTACAACATTTTCGATACGGATAAATTCTTAAATCGTCCCGTTATTTGTGCGGTTTCAAATACAAGCGGACTTGCGGGAATTGCTCACTGGATCAATACCAAGTTCAAACTGCCTGTCGAAAAGCATGTAGACAAGAATTCCGAACTCGTTCATATGATGAAGGAATGGGTAGACGAGCAGTATGCACAGGGTCGTGTAACCGTTATGACCGATGATGAGCTCTTTAAAGAATTGGAAGTTTGCACTAAGAAATTAAATATGGAGAATTTATGGGAAACTACAACCTAAAAGAAGAAGTTACCGATAAATACTCTCTCAGGGGAAGAGTTTTTAACAAAATCCGTGAGGATATTCTTTCCGGTAAATTCAAAGAGAATGATGAACTTAAAGAAATAGCAATCGGCGAGGAACTCGGTGTTTCGAGGACACCCGTGCGGGAGGCATTCAGACAGCTTGAACTTGAGGGCCTGATTTCAATTGTTCCTAACAAGGGTGCCTACGTAACCGGTGTTACCATGAAGGATGTAAAAGACATCTACATGATCCGCTCAAAGCTTGAGGGGTTGTGCGCTTCGTGGTCCTGCGAACACATCACGGACGAGCAGCTTGAAGAAATGGAAGAGAACATCTATCTTGCGAAGTTTCATGCCGAGCGCGGACATTTCGACCAGATGGCGGAGCTTGATTCAAGATTTCACGAGATACTTTACGAATCCTGCGATTCCAAAAGACTTGAACATCTTTTAAAGGATTTTCATCAGTATGTTCAAAGAGTCAGAAAGAAGACCTTATCAACAACCGAAAGAGGCATTGCTTCAAACGAAGAGCACCAGAGGATTATGGAGGCGATAAAGAACAAAAATCCCGAAGAAGCGGACAGACTTGCAACTCTCCATATTCACAATGCCTATGAAAATATGTTGAAAAACGGCTTAAAGGAGGCCTACTCAAATGAGTGATAAAATTAAAATGACCGTTCCGCTTGTCGAGATGGACGGAGATGAAATGACAAGGATTCTATGGAAGATGATTAAGGATGAACTTATTCTTCCGTATGTCGATTTGAAGACCGAATATTACGATTTGGGACTTGAAAACAGAAATGCAACCTCCGATCAGGTTACCAAGGATGCGGCAAATGCAACCTTAAAGTACGGTGTTGCCGTTAAATGTGCGACCATCACCCCCAACCAGGCGAGAGTCGAGGAATACAAGCTTAAGGAAATGTGGAAGAGCCCCAACGGTACCATCAGAGCAATGCTTGACGGAACCGTATTCAGAGCTCCGATTATTGTAAACGGTATCAAACCCTGTGTTACGAATTGGAAGAAGCCCATCACACTTGCACGTCACGCTTACGGTGATGTTTACAAAAACGCGGAGATCAAGGTACCCGGTCCCGGAAAGGCCGAGCTTGTATTTACCGCAGAAGACGGAACAGTAACAAAAGAGCTTATCCATGAATTCAAGGGTCCCGGAATCATTCAGGGTATTCACAACACCATCGCATCCATCACAAGCTTTGCTTATGCATGCTTTAACTATGCTCTTGAGA
>CAZCPW010000077.1:0-6242 GCA_964499925.1 uncultured Lachnospiraceae bacterium | reverse complement strand
ATGTCATCTGCTGGTTTGCAAGCACATATGGACTGCTTCCGTTTTCAAACTGCAAGCGGAAAAAGAACTGGTTCTTACTGCCGCTGTCTCCGTCGGAGTAGGTTGCCTTGGCATCGCTGGCCACATTTACCTCAACTGTATAAACATACTTTCCGTCGGTAAAGCCCAAGTCATTGAGGGCTTCCTCGTAAGAAAGTGCATACGTCTTGCTGCTCCAGTCGTATTTTTCAATTTCAACCATACTGTCGGATGTAAAGCCAAATTCCTTTGCCGAACCTTTTTCGACTAACATATCCATCGAATCTGCGGAATAAGCCTTTACACCTTCATAATCCCTTGAGAAAGAAACATGTGAAGAGGCTGAGCCGACGCTGCTGTCTGCAAAGGTTCCGACTCTCGTAGAAAGGCCGTAGAGCTTGTAAATGGTCATACCGCCCATCTGCCATTCGTCGTCTCCGTCTATTGAAACTTTAATTCCGGTAAAATAATCAACATTTGCAAGGCTGATTACAAACCTTAAAACTCCGCCCGAAGAAGCACCCTTTAAATAAGCATAGTCCGATCCGCTTGAAGGCCAGTAACCGTAAAAAACATTCATAAGATCTCTTACATCGTAGCCGTCGGTTACTCTGGATACTCCGTTTAAATCCATATAGCTTAACTCTACCGTAAGATTGTCCGTGGTTCCCGCAAGAGAAGCATTGTCGGTCTGAAGCTCTATGAGGTACTGATCGTCATAATTTTTGGTAAATGTAAGGCTGTCACCCGTCTCATATTCAGCCATCGAAAGACTTGTTTCGCTTCCTGCGTAAGTGATTACATCACCAGAAGAGTTTGTTGAAACATGATAATAAAGAGGCGAACCCTGAATGGTTGCCGATAATATACCGTCCGTAATACTTACCTTTGCGGATGTGCTTGAAGCCTTGTAAAGACTTGCGCTTGCAATCGAAACGGAATCCTTGTCGCTTGAAGCTTTTTGGGTACGGCTTGCGGATTTACTGTTCGATTTAACGGTTAAGCCCGTACCTGCAAGTAAATCAGTTCCGCCACAGGTCACATATATGGCAGGCTGTTTTGTAACATTACCGGATTTGTCTGTAGTCGTGTAAAGCTCCTTGAAATCCGGAAGCCATACGGGAAGAACAAGACTCTCGCCCTGACCGGCAAGATGAAGTACGGGATTTGAATCATCCAACTTTACGTCTTTGTCAATCGCATAGCCCAGGACATTGCTGATAACGGGCACGGTCACACTCTTATGGCAGCCATAGGTATCAAGATATTCAATACGAACTGTTAAAAGTTCTGCTTCTTTTAAAGATGAGAAACCTACTTTGCCGTCGGAATATTCTGCGGCCAATGACTCAAGGCCTGCAAGGTACTCATCGGCCAAATCGATTTTAATAAGATACTCACATCCGGAGTGATTGTCATAGTCTTCACTTACGGAAGAAGCCGTAACATTACAGGTGGAGTCGCTTCCGAATCTCAACAGCTGAAAATCCGTCCAGTTAAGCGTATTGATATAAGAATCGGTTGTTTTAAATACCAATTTACCGCTGAATTCTTCGAAGGTATCTGCAGAAACATAGGAAACGCCCTTAGTGCCGTAGATGGAATCTACTTGGTAAATTTTAAGGCCCTCACAGGTCCAGGAGTCGCTTGTTTTCGTAAGGAAATCAACTCCGGTTATGAGTTTAACATCATAATCCGGCTTAAAATAAAGCATTCCCTGAGAGTATGAATCAAACACCCCACTCGTGGAATTGCTCAATGTGTAATCCATTACCGAAGTAATGCTCTTACGAATATCCGAGTCAACGTAAGTACTTCCGGAAATGGCCTTACTTCTTTCCTCTGCCAAATCCGCAAGAATATAATACGTCCTGTTTGTATTCGAAGTGTCTGTATAATGGATTGCAATATACTGGAAATTACCAATATCCGTTCCGTCCGCACCCGTTGAAACAGAAAGCACATATGTATTTTGTAAATTTGCGGCAAAAAGCTTCTGTCCCATGAAAAAGAACGCAAAGCAAACGGCAAATATCCCCAATATTCCCGCTATCCTGAAAATCCATATTTTTTTTGAATTTACTGTTTCATTTTTACTGAAAATCATTACTTGTCTCCGGTTTTAAATTCAAAGAAAGTATCTTTAAACAATTTTTAACAATCCGGCAAAACCGGTCATTTCCAATACTTCCATCACCATTTTGTTTACATTCTTGAGTTCAAGGCTTCCGCCCTTTTTTGCCATTGAAACATGAAGTCTTTTTAAGGCACGAAGTCCCGAACTTGATATATAATCAAGCTTCTCCAAATTCAAGGTAAGACTTTGAAATCTTTCCGCAAGCTGATTGAATACATCCTCCGCTTCAGGAGTGGAATTTGAATCAAGTCTCCCTACTATAAATAATTCTCCGTTATCTCCATGATTTACCAGTTTCATATCCATACCGGCATCCTCCCATTAATTTACTTTTGATGATAAATATTTTTCTGAATATACTTAACAAGGTCTTCAAGCGAAACATCAACGACTTCTTCGCCGTACGAATCCATGACGTCAATCGGGGTGACTTCATCCATCTCAACCGCAAGCTTTTTAAGCATGCTCATCAGGTCAAAGTTGTCATCGGCTGATTCATCGGATGCGGCCGTATCATTTGAAGTCTCTTCCTCATCTGATTCAGAGAAAGTCTCAACATCTTCATCGTATTCGTCTTCATCAAGATCATCTGTTTGATCTGATTCGTCACCCGTAACTTTAAGCCCTTCAAAGAAGTCATTATTGCTTCCGCCGGATTTAGGCGTTGAATCCGTACCGGTGTCCGTATCGTCTTCGATTCCCCTTGCCTTTAATTCCTTGGCAAGTTCAATTGCCACCTGCTGCTTGACAACGTCCTGAATCTGCGCGGATAAAGAATCGTAACTGAACTTTTCAAGAAGATTTGCAAGCACAAGTTCCGTCTGATTGCTTTGACGAACGTTTGACGTATCCAAGTCAGCACGAACGTAAGGAACTCTTTCCTCTGCCTTAATATTCTGAATGGGTTCAGCCTTTACTTCTTCCTTTAAAGCCCGGGGTTCGGGATTAACATCTTCTTCCGTTACCTCTTCAAAGGTAATGTTGGATTTGGTATTTAAAGAAGGTGAAGGTTTGCTTTCCTCTTCCGCCAAAGCTTCTTCTTCCGTAAGTTCCGTAAAGGTTACATGTTTCCTTACCGGTTCTTCTTTGGCTTCTTCCGGTATTGGCTTAACTTTTTGATTCTTCTTTGCAATTTCACGGCTGTCGCCGATAAAATCTTCCCAGTACTCGCTACCCTTTTGTCCGACAAAATAGCGGCTTACAAAATCCGGATTTTCAAACATATCGACCACATCTTCCGGTACCTCGACACGGAAGCTGGTACGGCTTGAAGAACCGAGTATTGAAAAGGCCTGTCCTCTTTGAGCTGTTGTAATCTGCTCCTGTTCCTGCTCGTTGATGCCGCCGGCCTTTTCATACAAAGTACAAAGATCGGACATATCATTCGGAGCAAGTGCAAAAATAAAACTGTACTGGCATGCGTTAATGATTGCCGTTGACTTTCTCGCAATCTCCTCACTGCCGACGAAATCCTTAATATTCTGAGTGATTACAATCTGCATACCGTTGTATTTACGGATACGCTTTGCTAACTGGAACATAAAGTCAAGTGCTACGGGGAACTTCGTATCGATAAATACGTGTGCCTCATCGATTGCAACGACTATCTTACGGTTTGCATGATACCTTAAGTTGTAATCACGGTTTTTGATAATTTCATTGTCTACGTATTTAAGTACCAAAAGCATCTGTGCATTGGCAATAGTGGAGTTACGGTTTGCAAGCAGGCTCTGAAAGTTAAATACTATAAAGTTTTCATCGGTCGTAATTGTGGAAGGACCGTTCCAGATATTGGCATTTCTGCCTCCGGTAGAGAACTTTGCAACATAGTTCATAAGTATTCTTAAGATGGACCTTATGTATTCATTGTCCGTCTGTTGGAATTCCTGTAAGACCGCATCGTAGAGATCGTCAAAAATCGGGTAATCCGCGGGCGTAAGCTTTGACAAATCCGTTTCGTCAGTAATACCGAAATTGGTATACATACGGTCAATAAGACTGTTTAAATACTCCATTGCGTCTTTGTCGCAATCGGGTAAAATCTGACGGAAGAATTCTTCCAAAAACTGTAAATGGGTTGCATAGCTTCCCGTAACCTTATTCTCACCGTTTCCGTCATCATCCAAAGCGGTAATGATTTGGAAAGGATTGATACGTCCCTGAGTTGCGTTTCCGACATTTATAAACTTACCGTGAAGGTTGCCTGCAAGCTCCGTATATTCATTTTCCGGATCGAGAATGAAAATCTTGCAATCATCAGCGGCAAGGTTTGTAAGAATATCCTTTGTGGCATAGGACTTACCGGAACCGGATTTACCTATGATGACCATGTTGGAATTTATTCTTTCATTGTCACGTTTAAAGAAATCAAGGAAAACAGGAATACCGTCACTGCTTCCGAGCTTCATACCGCCTTCATCGGAGACATTGGCAAATACCCAAGGATAGCTTGCAGCCAGGGAATTACTGGGAATACCGCGTCCGTCATTTGCAAGCGGATCGTAAGCGCTTATCTGCGAACCGATAAATGCCTGCATCTGCGCAAATTCCATATTGTTTACTCTGAATCCGTGCTCCTGATAGAGACGCCTTACCATCTTCTTCATGCCGGTAATATTCGAAAGAATCGACTCCGGCGGCTGCTTAATGGAAGGATTTGAACGTGTCAAAGCTATATCATAGGCAGTAATATATATGTTTGTTTCAAGTAAGGATTCGCTCTCACCCTGCAGGGTCGATAAAAGTTCGGAAAGACTCTCGATATGATTCTGAAGTTCAATCACCTTAGAGTCCACTCCGGTTGTCATGAGCTGGCCTCTTAATTCCTGTAAGGATCTGTCAAGATTCTTAACGGCTTTGGCATGCTCCATGGGGCGGCACTTAACCACAACCTTTGTGGCGGGCATGGACATAACCGTTGCAAGCCATGCATCATCCACAACACTCGGATAATTAACAATACGCAGGTTGTGCGTCATGATATTGTTGATTTCAACCGTTCGCGGATTAAACTTTAAAGTCTCCGGCATAGCCCACTCGGCATATTTTTCAGGCTCGATATTTTCAATATCATGTTCGTCAAAGTCAATTGCATCCGTGTAACGCAAGAAAACGGCAAGTTCTTTGTCATTAAGTCTCTTACATTCGATTTCACCGGCGTTTAATGCATCAACGGCAGTCGAAAGCTGCATATCGAGCTGCCTCTTGTCACTTTCAAATAACACGAGATAATAAAACGGCGCAACGACCTTATCGTCATCACAAAGTCTCTGCAATTCCTCAATTCGATCGTAAAGGATTTCCACCCTTGCCTTCATCTCTTCTTCGGAAAGAACACCGTTGCAGAAAGATTCCTTTAAAGCCTTTAAACGATCATATTCCTTATTAAGGTAATTGTCGTAAATGATGGGACGTTCTATTTTAACGATATTTGCGGAAAACTCACCGTGAAGGTTTCTTAACACTCTTCCAAGTCCGTTAACAATCGAATTGTCACGTCTTATCTGAGAAAAAAACCTGAACTCAACCGGCGGAATCTCAAGAACGGCACCGTAATATTTCCCGTCATATTCGATATATCCGTCCTTTATTGCCGTATAAGGCATTACATTTTTTACGGTTCCAAGGCTCTTGTCATAACTTCTGGTATAGGCAAAGTGCCTCAGTATCTGGAGTAAATAACGGTAATTGGGAACCGTATCCATACGTACCAAAAGACCGACAAAAACAATAATAATTCCGGTGATGAAATAGAACTTCCCGGGCAATGACGAAATCAGCACAAACAAAACAAGCAAGATTCCTATGCCTGCCACCAACATATCCCAAAGGCTTATGCCTTTGAATAATTCTATCTGTACTTTTGTCTTTCCGGGTATCAGTCTCATGTTCTGTCCTTATTAAAAAGTTTTTTGAAAAATTTAATGCTTAATGTTAACTTTCGGAGGTGTCTTGACCGGCTCTGCTTCGCCTAAAGGACTCCTTACATTTCTATAATAGTTAATGTCTTTAACAGGTTCGGCTTCAGGTTGAATGGCTGCGGGTTGAACCATTACGGGTTGTGCTACTGCAGGTTCAACATTATCCG
>CAZCPW010000076.1:0-6261 GCA_964499925.1 uncultured Lachnospiraceae bacterium | reverse complement strand
TTGGGTATATCGTAGTCTTTATTTAAATCAAGCGACTGCATGTAATACTCATAAACCTTGGTAACCCTGAGTTCATGCTCGATTGCAAGCTTGTACCAACAGTAAGCTTCCTCGTCTTTCCTGTCCGCCTTTATGAGAAGGGTCGCGATAATCGATGCCGTATCGTCGGCCGGAAATATCTCATAGCAAGCGGTCAGTATATTGAATACCGCCTCGGAATATTCTTTTTCCGACGAAGCAAGATAGGTAAAACGGTTAATGAGCTCGTTATTCAAAAGCTCTCTTTTAACCATGAAACGCAAAATTTTTATTTCGAAAGTTCCGAGCTTCGTAAGAAGCTCCGGATTTGCAAAAAGCATATTAACGGCTTCCTCGAAGATGATCGGGCTGTTGCAGCCGCGCATTACCGCCTCTTCGATAAAGAGCCACCTCTTTGAAGGACTTACTGCAAATTCCCTCGACAGATAAAGAAGCATCCATGCAATCTGCCACTTCGACGGATTGTTTGTATAAATATTCGATACCTCATCGGTTATGGCATCGATGTAACTTTCTTCCTTGGAGTAAAGCGTCGTAAGGTAGAGGTAGTATGCCCACCTTGCGCTGTTTTTATCATTTTCTTTTGAAAATCCGTCCTCGGCCTGATCGAGTACCCATTTTGCCTCGTTAAAGCGCTCCTGCATGATAAGAATCTGCGCCTTATAAAGCTTTGTGAGGATATCGTTTTCGTCAAGCACCAGGATACGGTCGATAAGGTGCGAAGTCTCCGTAAGCCAGCTGTCGGTAGAGATGCGCTTTTCCCTGAAGGCTTCGTAGTAAGTGATGACGTCGGTTTTTAAGCTTGCAACCTCAGTAAGCTTTGAAAGTTCGGTCTTCGGAAGCGGATTCTTCGAAACGGATATCTTCACGGAAAAAGAAGTAAAGGTGTTAAAGAAAGTTACCTTTCCGTAATTCATGCCGTCATGAAGCTTGTCGGGAAGAATCATTATCGGAAAGCTTAAGAAGTTTCCGAGGAAGTCATTCTCCGAGACCTCATTCTTATGAAGCCCTATGAAATCTCCGTCACGGCTTACATCCAAATGCGTATAGCCCCAACCGTTTTTTGTGATGCTTAAATATTCCTCCGATACGCTTATCGGAGCCTCTATATCAAGTGACTTCTTTTCGGGAATATATTCGATAGGCTGCTTTTTGTTGATAGCCATCAAAAATTCTTCGACGTTTACCTCGTTTCCGTAGAAACGTGAAAGCCCCAGGTAGAGTTTCCTGTATTTAAGTTCGTTTCCTCTGAAGATATTTATGAATTCATCCGAATAGAACAGCTTCACCGCCTCGTCCCAGGCAGAGCGTGCAAGGTTCGTAAAATGAAAAAGATTCTTAATGGCACCCAAACTCGTCTCGGCGCACTTTCTTTCTACCGTTACTGTTACGGGAATAAAGTATTCGCCCCTGTTTGAAACGATTTTTATCTCGCATTGCGCAACGTCGCCCTCGGACAAGCCCTTTGCCGTATAGGTAAAGCCGATTTCGGAACTTACTCCCGAAAACGAATCGGTGAGTAAGGTAAGATTTAAATCAGAAGCATAGACTACGCCCTCGGTAAGCTTTCCTTCGCTCCCCTTGATAAAGAAACTTTCGGTCACGCTCTCGCCCGGAAATAAAGACAAGTCAAAATGGGGCTTTGAAATTTCCAAAGTCCCTCTGTCATAATCAAATTTTCCGTTTAGAATACGTTCAACGGTTTCGTCCATACCTGCACCATGAAAAAATGATAGTGTCTGCGCAAATATTCACACAAACACTATCATTATAGCATCCTTAAATGTATAAAGAAAAGGAATTTTTAAGCCTGTTTTTCTTCGGTAAGCTTTAACAATATCTCATTACTTCTCTCAATGAACTCCGACATTGCATCTGCGGAAAGCGGAGCCTGCTGGAGTCTTGCAAGATCGTAAAGCTGATGTACGAAGATTGAAACATCCTCATCCTTGTGGCTTGTAAGGTAGGTAACAAGCGGATGATTTGCATTAAGTATAAGCGTCTCACCCGACTCACCGCCGAACATCGAAGGATCCATACCGGGCATCGAGTACATCTTCATCATATCCTGCATACGCCTTGACTCTTCGGAAAGAGTAAGCATTGATGCGATCTTCTTATTCTTAAGCTTTTGAATCGAAAGCTTTAAGTTCTTTTTCTTTAAAGCCTTTTCAAATACGCCTGTCAAATCTTTTTCAAGAGCCTCAAGTTCTTCTTTTTCCTTCTTCGAGGTCTTGCCCTTCAAGGCTTCGTCGATGTCGGCATCGATACGTACGAACTTGATGCCCTCATTCTTTGCCTCAAGCTGAGAAATGAAAGGCTGGTCGATATTGTGCTTTAAGATGACGGCATCCATTTTGGCCTTCTTGAACATATTGATGTACTGGCCCTGCTGCTGCTCGTCGGTTACATAGTAGATGGTCTTGTCTTTCTTTTCTTCTTCTGCTGATTCGTCCTTTGCTTCCTCGGTGTTTTCGGATGCCTCTTCGGTCTTGGCTTCCTCGGTGTCCTCCTTGCCTTCGCCTTCTTCCGTATCGATAGGCTTTACTTCAAGGCATTCAGGCAAAGTCAGATACTTGCCGTCAAGGTTCTTAAAGAGGATGTAATCCGTCATCTTCTCGCAGAACTTATCGTCCTTTAAGCAGCCGAACTTGATGAAGGGTGAAATGTCCTCCCAGTACTTTTCGTAGTTTTCTTTATCCGTCTTGCACATACCGGAGAGCTTGTCTGCAACCTTCTTGGTGATGTAGTCGGAAATCTTCGTAACAAAGCCGTCGTTCTGAAGTGCGGAACGCGATACGTTAAGCGGCAAATCGGGGCAATCGATTACGCCCTTTAAAAGCATCAGGAACTCAGGGATGACTTCCTTTATATTGTCGGCGATGAATACCTGATTGTTGTAAAGCTTTATCTTGCCCTCGATGGATTCGTACTCCATGTTGATCTTCGGGAAGTAAAGGATACCCTTCAGGTTGAAAGGATAGTCCATGTTCAAGTGAATCCAGAACAAAGGCTCCTTGTAATCGTTAAATACGTCGCGGTAGAACTTCTTGTAGTCCTCGTCCGTGCATTCGCTGGGGTTCTTCGTCCACAAAGGATGAGTCTCGTTTAAGAGTTCGGGGCGCTTTTCAATCTTTAACTTCTCCTCGTCCCCTTCTTTTTCAGGCTTAATGGTCTCAACCACTACGTCCGTATCAAGCTTCTCGGATGCCTTTATGGTCTCGGTTCCCTTGTCGGGTGCCTTTGAAAAATAAATTTCGGTGGGCATGAAGGAACAATACTTCTTGATTACTTCCTTGGCCTTGTACTCATTGCAGAACTCCAGACAGTCATCGTTTACAAACAACGTAATCGTCGTTCCGACCGTATCCTTCGTGCCGTCCTCCATCGAGAACTCCGTGCCGCCGTCGCATTCCCAGTGAACGGGCTTTGCATCCTTCTTATATGAAAGTGAATCGATGTGAACCTCGGAAGCACACATAAATGCCGAATAAAATCCGAGTCCGAAGTGACCGATTATCTGATCGTCGTTTGTCTTGTCCTTGTACTTTGAGATGAAGTCGGTCGCGCCTGAAAAAGCAATACGGTTAATGTATTCCTCAACCTCATCCGCCGTCATACCGAGTCCGTTATCGGTAATGGTAATCGTCTTGTCCGTTGAATTCGTGACTACGTCAATACGTCCCTTGTAGCCTTCCGGGAGCTCGTACTCCCCCATCATTGCAAGCTTTTTGAGCTTCGTAATTGCATCACAGCCGTTTGAAATTATTTCCCTGTAGAAGATGTCGTGGTCCGAATAGAGCCATTTCTTGATAATCGGAAATATGTTTTCGCTGTCAATTGATAAACTTCCCTGTTTTGTCATAATAGTTGCCTTTCTATGTCAATGCCGTAAGTTTCTTCTATTGGAAAAAGAAATTTTTACGGCGATATTTTTTACATTTCATAGTTTATGCCCATCATTTTACAAAGTCAACAAAAAATTAGCACTCATTTACGCTGAGTGCTAACAAAAGTCCTGAAATGCCTGATTTTACTTGGGTTTCCGCAATTATAAAAGTTTTCTAAAGAAAGATTATTACAAATCCGCGTCAAAGAAAGAATCCGTCGTGACGTCCGCATTGTGAATAAGCGTAATCGACTTATAGAGCTTTTCGTTAAAAAGCTTCGTAAGACCATTTGCGTATGTCTCGTACGCATCGTCAAAAGCTTCTTCCTTGCGTTCCTTTAAGATGGTTTCTTTATTCTTAAGGGTCTCTTCCAAATCAAAATCACTTACGCACTTCAGTATATAGTAGCCGTCATCCGTCGTAATGATACCGCTTATCTCGTCTTTTGACAGGTTGAAAGCGGTCTTCACCACCTCGTCGTCGTTTGTTCCTTGCGAAAGTGTGCGGGTCAATTCCTCGTCTTCATTGTATTCCGCGGCAAGCGATTCAAAGGAAACCTCGTCCAAAAGAGCCTCGGCACGCACGACCTCGGCCTTTTCGTAGGCCTCGCTCTTGCCTCTGTCCGAATACTCTATGTGGTTTCCGTTTGCATCAAGGGAGTAGGTCTTTATGAAAATTTCCTGCACCGTGACGATTCGCGCCTCGTCGTCGCTTATTTCGGGATTAACGTCACGGATTACATACTCGTAAAGCTTTGAAGCAATCAGAAGTTCTTCATAATATGTATAAATATCATCTTCGGTAAGTGAAAGAATTTCTTTTTCCGTATCCGTAAGGGTATTGTAAAAATCTTCCGAAACAGTCTGAAGTTTCGCCTCTTCGTCACCCGACAGCGACACCTTGTAAGACTCGGCCATCAGGTTCATGACCTTTACCTGTGCAAGCTTTGCAAGCACCATGCTCTTAATCTGTTCCTCGAAGGTTTCGCCGTTTGATGTCTGATTCCAGATATCGGCTCCGTAAACCTCCTCGTACTGATTTTGAATGGTGGTTAAGTAAAGCATCATTTCCGAAAGTGAAGCCGATGCATCTTCTATCCTGAATAATTCGGTATCGTCAAGTTTCGTCGTCACTACGAAGTTCTTAGAGCAGCCGGACAAGATGCACACACACAATATTAAAGAAATTGCCTTTAAAATTTTCATTCTTTGCATGTTAACAGTAAATCGCCCTCTTTGGTAAACCACTGACGTCCGTTTGTAATGACGTAGTCCTGTTTATTTTTAATGCGATAGATATAGTCGTGAATATCGTTTAAAGGAGTCTTAAATGCCACTCCTCCAAAAAGCGGTACGGTTGAGTGTTGGTCGGACCCTGCCGTTCCCGGAAGGTTGCACTTTTTTGCAAGCGCTGTTGCCCTGTCGTCATATACGCACTTATTACGCGATCCGTCCGCAGGATTTGAATGCGATGCGTTTACAATTTCAAGACCGTCCACATACTTTTCGTAAGTAATAACCCTTTCAATATAGTCGGCCTCTCTGAACGGATGAGCCTGAATGACCATTCCGTCAAAAGAATGAACGATCTGCAACTGTTCTTCGACCGTAGCCTCCTTTAACTCGGGAAATCTCTTCATAATTTCCGTCGTAAAGCCGTAAATCAAAAATTCCGGTCCGTGATATCCCGCTTCATACCCTTGAAATACCTGCAGTCCGATTTTGTCGCCCTCTGCCTTTACGGCCTCGTAGCCTTTGAAGAACTCATCAATCCACTCTTTCCAGGGAAGACTCCTGTCAATCGCGGTATTTCCGCCCCAGTTATGGTCGGTAACTATCACTCCCGTATATCCGTTTTCTTTGTATGCTCTTGCCATGCTCCTTCCGTCGCACTTACCGCAGGCACTTGCCTCGGAAGTATGCATATGCGTTTCATACAAATAAGGGTACTCTCCCTTAATTTCCTCTAATGTCATTTCAGGCCTTTCTTTCATACTTCAAAAAATTGTATACGATGTCAAAGCAGTAAAGTTCATCGGAATCCGCGGTAATCTCGAAATCGGGATTCTTGTCAAGATCATCCATGTGAGCGTCCGCTTCGTATTCATAGTCTATCTTCGTAATATGGCAGGTTTTTACATCCTTCAGAAATTCTTTGTAAAGCTTTTCATTGTCAATGATGTAAATATCATCGTCTTTGAAAGGCTTTAAAGCTTTCCTGACTTCGTCAAGAGTATCTGCAAGGATTACATTCTTTGCTTGCTTTAAAGGCGCCTTTACCCCGTCCGTAAAAACAACATTCACCGAGTCCGCCACCGGCTGCTGCCCCGGAA
>CAZCPW010000075.1:0-6302 GCA_964499925.1 uncultured Lachnospiraceae bacterium | reverse complement strand
CCGACGCCTACGAACATTTCCACGAAATCGGAACCTGAAATGGAAAAGAAAGGCACTTCCGCTTCGCCTGCAATGGCCTTTGCAAGGAGAGTCTTACCGGTTCCGGGAGGTCCCTCCAAGAGGACGCCCTTCGGAATACGTGCGCCGACCTTGATAAACTTTTCGGGATTCTTCAAAAACTGTACGATTTCATCAAGCTCTTCTTTTTCCTCTTTAAGACCCGCAACGTCTTTCAGCCTGATGGTATTGTCATCTCCCTGATACATACGTGCTCTGGACTTACCGAAATTCATCATCTTGGTATTCTGTCCCGCACCCATGCTTCTGGAATTTATGATTACAAAAAGGAAAACGCCGATTATCAGTACGACCAAAACAGGCAGCACATAAGATAAGAACCAGTTCTCCCTCGGAATGTCTTCCACGTAAAGCTCTACGTCTGTTTCTTCAAGCTCTGCGGCGATTTCTTCCGTATCAAGTACGTAAAGGATCTTCGAAGATCCGTCCTTAAACAGGATATCAAGGGTTCCCGTAGCGTTTCCGGCATTGGGATTTATGACAACTTCCTCGACTGTGCCTGCTTCAATTGCCTGAAAGAGACTGTCCTTTGTATAAAAGTCTCCGGACTGCTGTGTATAAGACAACAGTATTGCAATTGCAAGCAATGCAATCATCAGTCCGAAATATATGCGATACCCGTGCGATTGTTTCATTAAATCAATTCCCCTTACTTTCCTTCTTTATCCGAAAATACAACCTCTCCGATATAAGGAAGATTTCTGTATATCTGATCATAGTCAAGTCCGTAGCCTACCACGAAGACATCCGGCACCTTAAAGCAGGTGTAATCAACATCCACGTCTACGACACGTCTGTCGGGCTTGTCAAGAAGTGTGCAGAGCTTAAGACTTGCAGGCTTCCTGTCTCTGAGCATTTCCAACAGGTAGCTGAGCGTTCTTCCCGAATCGATGATATCCTCAACGACTATGACATCCTTGCCGGCAATCGATTCGTCAAGGTCCTTTACAATCCTGACGATACCGCTTGACTTGGTGTCTCCGCCATAGCTTGACACACACATGAAATCTATCGAAACGTTCAGCTTAATGCGCTTTGCAAGCTCGCACATAAAGAAGCTTCCGCCCTTAAGCACGCACACAAGATGAACCGTCTTGCCTGCATAGTCCCTGGTAATCTGATCGCCGATTTCCTGAATGCGTCTGTCAACCTCTTCCTCTGACAACAGTACCCTAACAGTATGGTCTAACATTTTAATCCTCCTTAAAAAGAGTTGCCCTTAAAATCTTCTTTGTGTCCTTTGATACCTTGTAGGCTTCGCTCATACGATAGCCTATGACCCATAATACATCATTGCCCTTAACCAAAAGGGGTGTCGTATCTCTCAGCGCCGCCGGGATTTTTTCATTAATCATAAAGTCCTTTAATCGCTTTTTGTTTCCCTCTTTATTAATGACTATGAAATCATTGCTTTCCCTGAATCTTACAAAAGGAACATCCCCTATTTTATCATAATCAAAGCATTTCGTATACTTTTTATCCCCGTAATCAAAGCCTTCGAAATTGTCAAAAATCTCAAACTTTACATCGGGAATTTTTGCCTCTTTAGGAAGGTCATTTGTAAGCGTAAGGGTTTCATAATCGGAAATTGCAGTAATCCCGTACGGAAGATTTGCCCTTTTGCTTCCGGGCTTTTTAATAAGAGTACAAACTTCTTCAAGGTGCGTATGCGTGATATCTTTGTTTGACGGTACCAGCGCATCTATCATTTTCTTAACAAGAAGCTTTTGTACGTACGCATCGCACCCGGTCAAAAGGCTTTTATCAAGAGAAACCGCTGTTTCCGATTGTGAACGAAGGCATTCCGTAAATTTCCTGTCTGCAAGATCGCCGACATACGCATACAGTTCCCTTAACTGCTTTGCGCATTCCGCCATGTGGCTCACCGCCTCGTTTGCGGCATTTTCCTTAATCGCGGGTATTATTATATTTCTGATACGGTTCCTGGAATAATCGTTTGTAAGGTTTGATGCATCAATGCAAAAAGAAACCTTGCGTTCATTCAGAAACTCTTCAATCTCGCTTCTTTCGACGCAAAGAAGCGGTCTGATTATCTCTCCCCTTTTGGGTGGAATTGAGGATAAGCCTTTAATCCCTGTTCCCCTGAAGAGATTAAAAAGCATGGTCTCGCAGAGGTCGTTTTTATTGTGTGCAACGGCTATTTTAGAAGCTCCCGTTTTCTTTAATACCTCGTAGAATCGCTCGTAACGGATCTTGCGCCCTGCCTCTTCCGTTCCAATGGAAAGTTCTTTGGCTATGGACTCTACATCCTCTTCATATAAAAAGAAAGGAATGCCCAACTCCTTGGAAAGAGTTCTTACGTACTCGGCTTCCGCCTTTGCTTCGCTTCTCAGGCCGTGATTTATATGCACTGCATAAAGCTTTAGGTCAAGCTCCTTACTTAGGTCAAAAAGGGTAAGCAGCAACGCAACCGAATCGGCGCCTCCCGAGACCCCGATTACAATCTTGTCGCCCTTATCTGTCAGGGCATTTTCGGATATGTAACTCTTAACCTTTCTTACAAATTCGTCCATAACACTTTATGTTTAATCTAAAGCACCTTCCGTTTATCACGGAAGGTGTCAGTCATCTGCTTCAAAAATAATTTCATCCTTTTTTACAAGACCAAGCTTTTCCCTTGCCATATCCTCTATATACTGCTTTGTCTTGGTATATTTGCGGTATTCCTCGATTTCCTCGGTACGGGCGTTTTCTTCTTCTATCTGTTCGATGAGGTAAGCCTCCTCCTTCTCATAGGCGGCCTTCTTCTCGGTAAGTTCACTGTTCTTGAACGAGATAATAACAGCTATCATCACGAGCACGATAGTTATTAAAACCATACTGCCGACGTTCTTTGAAACACGCGACGGCTCTCTTCTGATTGTCCTTGTCTTTGACATCAAATTCACCTCTTCGCCTATTATATCACTAAAGTTGAAAAGTCTTCTACAGATACTTAAAAAGTTCCTTGGCTTCGTCCTTTTTGACGGTTTCCGCTATAGAAAGAACCTCTGCCTTGGTCTCCTTGTTTCCGAAAGAAATTGTGATAATATCACCGACCTTTACCTCGGAAGAAGCCTTTGCAACCTTGTCGTTTAACATAACACGCCCGTTGTCGCAGGCTTCATTGGCCACGGTTCTTCGCTTAATAAGGCGCGATACCTTTAAATACTTATCAAGTCTCATAATCTGTACCCATTCGTAAATATGGAAAAAGCCTGCAGATTTGTCTGCAGGCCCTAACATTCTTTAATTGAATTAAGCGTTTACTAAATCCTTTAATGCCTTGCCGGCGCTGAACTTAGGAGCCTTGGAAGCTGCGATTGTCATCTTAGCACCTGTCTGAGGATTTCTGCCTTCTCTTGCTGCTCTTGCGGAAACTCCGAAGGTACCGAAACCAACTAACTGAACCTTTCCGCCCTTCTTTAACTCTTCACTGACTACATCTGTAAAAGCCTTGAGTGCCTTTTCAGCATCCTTCTTTGATAATCCTGCCTGATCAGCCATAGCTGCAACTAATTCTGTCTTGTTCATTGAGAACTCCTCCTGTTTATTCATGAGTTATTACTGCGTTTATGCTTTTCAAAACGCACAGTTAAATTATATCGTTTTTTTATCCTATGTCAAGGCGAAAATCGCCTATTTAAAGGCTTTTTAAGTCATTCTCCGCTGCTTACGTCCGAAGATTCTTCCAATTCTTCAAAAGAGTAATATGCATCCTTTGCCGTGTTCTCCAAAAGTATGGTATATGAACGTGAAACGCAGCCGTTTTTCCTAAGTGTAATCGTATGAGAACCGGCAGTCTTACTGACCGAAACCGGCACGATTCCTATGTAATTTCCGTCAAGCGTCACCTCTGCTCCGGTCGGCGCGGTAATATGCAGATAATAACCTTCCGTATTTGATGAATCTGTTTCTTTCTCGGTGGTTTCTTCTTCGGTCTCGGTTTCCTCGGTAAGCTCAACAGCCAGAGTTGACGAAGGTTCACCCACATTAAAATACCTTGTCAGGGTTTCATAACCGTCCGCAGATGCCGTCAGCTCATGAAGTCCGTAGTTTAAACTTTGAAGCCTTGACTGGTCAATAAGACGCCCGTCTATATAGACGCTCGCATCTTCGGGTGTCGTGTCAAAATAAACGTTTCCTTCCTTATCCTCTTCAAGCTCAATATCGCTTAAATCAAGAGTCGTGCTTTCACCTTCCGAAACGGAAAAGTTTTTGCTCACGGTTGTGGTGCCCTTTTTAATCGCGGCTTCATAGTCCCCGACCGGAAGAGTGAGTGTTAAATCGCGGGTTATATTGACAATGTCCTTACCGTTAAGTTCAATCGTCCCGTCAATGAGTCTGTCCTGCCCGGTTACCTTCAAGATCCCATGCCCCTGCGTAACCCTCACGCAGTAAATCGTATCGTCAATCCCCGATATGCCCAGAGTGTCAACCGGGTCAAGGTCCGCAAGCGTCACTTCCTTACCGTCGCTTAACAGAATCGTCCCTTCGGTAACCTTGTAGGTGTCGGTCTTGTATTTAAAAACCTTTGCCGAAGCATCGATTGAAAAGCCCGTAACATCGGATACCTCAAATGCCGAAGCGCTGTCTGTCATATTCGTAAGCAGCTTTCCGCTTTTTAAAAACAGAATTTCGACAATATCTCCCGTTTCAAACTGCCCCGCCGTTTTGGCCACTCCGTACTTGTCCGTAAATTCAGTGACGGAATCGTAGCTTAAGGTATAGCTCTTTTCAAGGTCATAATTGTAAAAAGAAATGGTTTCTTTTGACTCGTTTACCTTCGTAATAATCGCCGTATCCTTTGAATCGTACTCACCGGGCCGTGCAGCAGTGTATGCCTTTTCGGATGAAGATGTAACATTGACTTCCGCCTCCCCACAGCCTGCCAACAGACACATAATTATTAAACTGAATATAAATAACCTTGGCTTTTTAATCAATTTTCTTCTTTTCCCTGAGGTAATTTAATAGATACTCTCTGTCATTCTTCGAAGGGTCGTCAAGCACGATATCCAAAAGCTCCTTTAGAATCGCGCCGACTTTTGAGCCTTCCGCTCCGCATTCCCTGATAACATCGCTTCCGTTTACCTTAAGTGTTTTTAAGGAAACACACTCTTTTTTGTCCATTACGGATTTGTAGGCGGCTTCGAAACGCTCGAAGAGTTCCCGTTTCTCCTTTGCCTTAAAGGTCCGGCTCTGTGCTATGAGATCGGCCTTGTTTAAATCAAACATTTCCGGGAAGCACTCCTCGCCTATCTGATTTATCAGTCGTCTTATGTTCTTCGGACTCGCGCCTATCATCCAGTCATGATACTTTATAAGCAGGCACACCTTTCTCGTCGTATCATTGTCAAACTTAAGTCTCTTAAAAATCTCCCTTGCAATCTTTTCACTTTCCAAAGGATGACCCTTGAAATGATCTATGCCAAGCTTGTCGGTAGTCTTGGTACGTACCTTTCCGAAATCATGGAAAAGTGCTGCATAACGCAAGTTCTTGTCGGGCTTGACATTCTGCATCACCATTAATGTATGCTCGCCTACAGAAAGAAAATGATGAGGATTATGCTGCTCGCAAGCCATGCAGTCATCAAATTCGGGAAGAATCACCTTTGTAATTTTAAGCTCATAGGCAAGTCTTAAGTATTCCGGATGGTCGCTTAATAAAATCTTCGTAAGCTCTGCCTGAATCCTCTCCGCACTGATTTTTGAAAGAGTCGGAGCAAGTTCCTTAATCGCATCTTGTGTTTCTTTATCTATTGTGTAGTCAAGCTGGGCTGCAAATCTGACTGCCCTTAAGATTCTGAGTGCATCCTCCGAGAAGCGTTCATGCGGATTCCCTACGCAGCGTATGACCTTTTTCTCAACGTCTTCCATCCCGCCGTACATATCAACCAGTCCCTTTTCGGGATTGTAGGCCATGGCATTTATGGTAAAGTCCCTGCGAAGAAGGTCCTCCTTTAGGTCGGAAGTGAAGGTTACATCCTTCGGATGCCTTGAATCCTCATACTCACCGTCTATGCGGTATGTGGTGACTTCATAGATATCGTTTCCGAAGAGTACCGACACCGTTCCGTGCTTTATCCCCGTATCAAAGGTACGCTTGAAAGTTTTCTTTATCTCCTCGGGCTTTGCGGAGGTTGTGATATCCCAGTCGTTTGGTATACGTCCGAGTACCGAATCTCTTACGCAGCCGCCGACGGCATAGGCTTCAAAGCCTG